>MENF01000234.1 GCA_001769035.1 Bacteroidetes bacterium GWA2_32_17 | reverse complement strand
TTTGGATATCTATGCTGTGTTTTTCTTGACTTTTGTTTATCATCTTACAAAGGTCTGAAAATATTTCTAGCACATCAAAATAATTTTAACCCTAAAATTATTTGTTTGCTAATTTAAAAATATTTTTTACTTTTGCTAAAATCATTTAAAATTTAATAAAATGAAAACTTTAATTTTTATTGCTTTGTTTTCACTTACAACAAGCATTTTTGCTCAGGAATTCAACAACAAAATTACTGACGAAAAAACAAAAAACGAAATTTTAATAGGTTTATGTAATAAACAAGGATTTTTGGAAACTTCGTTTACAAATTGGTTTAAAATCGAATACGATGCGTATCATCCTGATGTAGAAATCATTAAACAATTAAAACCTTATGCCGATAAATATAAAATTACAGTTATTATGGGAACTTGGTGCAGTGATAGTCGTCGCGAAATTCCTCGTTTTTTTAAAGTTATGGATTATGCAGGCTATTCGCCTAACTCATTAAAAATAATTTGTGTTGACACTCAAAAAAAAGCACCCGAAACTGATATATCTATTCTAAAAATTGAAAAAGTTCCAACAATAATTATTTCCGATTATACAAAAGAATTGGGCAGGATTATTGAGACTCCAACTAAAACAATTGAATCAGATTTATTAAACATTTTACAAAAAGACAAATAAAAAGTACAAAGTATTAAGTACAAAGCACAATGAACGAAAATATTGAAATAAATAGAAATAAATGGAAACACTTTGTAAAAACAGAAACACAGCATGCGGGTTAGCTTCCTTTAGGGATTTAGGGTGTGGGGAGGTAAACACATTAAACAATAAACATTTTTGAACAAAGAACAGTAAAATTGCTAAATAACAATGAACATAGAACAATGAACTTTTTTAAACAATAATCAATTTTTAAAATTATGGAAGAACAGATTCAGAAATCAAATGCAGGAAAAGGGTTAGGGATTGCGGCATTTGTAATTGCTGTTGTGGGTATTGTTATATCATTTATCCCATGTTTAGGAATGTATGGTTTGGTACCTTGCGGAATAGCTTTAATTTTAGCAATTATTGCTTTTATTCAGGCAAAAAAGGCAAATGCTTCAAAAGGGCTTATTATAGCAGCATTGGTAATTTCAATTGTGGGTACATCAATAGCTTCGTGGCAATTGTATGTTTTAATGAATGCGAAATCTTTTCTTGAAACTGATTTAAAAGATGCTGTTGAAAAAATTGACATAAAATCATTAAATGATGAACTTAACGATGCCATGAACGAATCAATGGATAGTTTAGGCAGTTCAGTTGACCAAATGCAACAAGGTTTGGATAGTGTTAAAACAAAGTAAATAGTCTGTCTATAAAGTCCGCTGACTGCGTTATGCTCGTTTTGAAAACAGTCATTTACATTAGTAAACTCCTTGATTTTCAAAACTTCGCAAGCCTTGTCATCGAACTTTATATTCCAGACTCTCGACTTTATGGACAAGCACTAAATAGTGTTTGTCCATAATGTCCGATTTACTCATACTTTTTTTTATATTTAAGGTATTCGTGTGATCGCTTAGATAAGTTCTGACTCAAACAATGGTTTTTTAAAACTTACTTTAATTGAATAAAAAAAATTTTAGCGAAAGCTACATAATTATAAATATAATTTTTGCCGGAATAATTTTACTTGTAATAATTTATTCCGGTATTTTTTCGGCTCAAAAAGCTAATCATCCAATATCATCTTATTGCCCTAATCAACCATGTGCAAGCACTGGATTATCGAGAAGTTTTAGCGAGATTGTTCGATTTAAATTTGAAAGTGCAAAAAAATACAACTCAAATGGACTGGCAATTTTTTTATTTTTCTTTATTCAATTTTGGTTACGAATTTTGTTCTCAATAATTTATCACAAAAATAAAACATCATTCAAAACCATAATTATTACAGACTCAACAATATCTTTAATTTTGTTTTTCTTTGCATTTAAAAACTTTATAATTTTGATGTTAAAATAAAAAAAAAGTTTTTTACATATGTTAAGTTTTATAAATGAGTAAAAAATTTGTTTAACTTTAAAAAATATAAATCGTAAATAAAATCATGATTGATGCAATAAAAATAAATGAGGTAATTAAAAAAATTACTTTAAATTACAATCCAGATAGCATTATTTTATTTGGTTCTTATGCATTTGGTACTCCAAACTCTGATAGTGATTTAGATTTACTTATTATTAAGCAAACTGAATTACCAAGACATCAAAGAGCAAGCGAAGTAAGAAAATATTTATATGGAATGATGATTCCGATGGATTTATTAATTTATACACCAAATGAATTTGAAGCCGAAAAAAATCAGAAATACTCTTTTCTTAATTCAATTATTACTAATAGCAAGGTTTTATATGAACGAAAAGATTGAAATTGTTAAAGCATGGATAATAAAGGCAGACCATGATTTAGGGACTGCAAAAATAACTTATTTACATATTCCAGAATATCGAGATACAATTGCATTTCATTGTCAGCAAGCTGTTGAGAAATATTTGAAAGCATATTTATACCACTTGGAAATTGTTTTTAATAAATCGCACGACTTGATTTACTTGCTTGATTTAATTTCGCAACAAGATTTATTTTCTAAAGAATGGTATGATAAAGCTTCAAGCATACAAAATTATTCAGTGCAATTACGTTATCCAAATATTGTAATTGAATTATCTGATTTAGAAATTCAGAATAGTTTAAAAATCGCAAAAGAATTCAGAGACCTAATAATTAAAAAACTCAACTATAATGTTGAATTTAATCCAATAATTAACTAAATTTATAAAAATATTAGCATAATAATTATTATAAATATGATAAAAGATTTGATTTTTATTTTGATAATTGTTAGTTTATTGTCTTGCAATAATAATACTGTACAGTCTGTTGACGCCAAATTCCCCGACGGAAAACCTGCAAAAGTTAGCTGGATTAAACAAGAAAATGGAAAAAACGACACTATTAAAAGGTTGGAATATTATTCGAATGGTAAGAAAAAAATCGAAGGTGGAGTAAAAAACGGGAAAAGAAGTGGTAAGTGGACTTATTGGTTTGAAAATGGAAACATCTGGAGCGAAGGTAGTTTTATAAACGGGTTGAGCGATGGGCAATTTAATATATTTAACGAAGATGGCTCAAAATATATGCAATCGAATTACAAAAACGGTGTTCCCGATGGTTGTTGGACTTTTTTTAATAACAACATAAAAAAGAAAGAAGTTTATTTTAAGGATGGGAAGTCAATTAAAGAAGCAAACTTTTAAAATTCTGCATAATTCCCCCGCATTTGAAAAAATGTTGTTGTATCGTTTTTAATTATTGCACGGGTTTCGTAAACATTATTATCGGTATAATTAATTTTTAATTCTAAAACTAAATTTTGCTCAATTCGAGGGTCTATAATATGAATGAACTTTACAGTTTTTGAAGAAATTAATTTTATTTTTTTGTTATAGAGCATTTCGATACTTTCTCTAACAAATTGCACCATGGTAACACCTGGTAAAATTGGCTTATTAGAAAAATGACCTTCAAAAATTATGTGTTTTGAATTGCAATTGAAATTAATTAAAAATTCTCCTTCAGCAATTTTTTGCTTATTAATAATATTAAATAAATTTTCTATCAGCATTCTATTCTTTTTTTAATAAACTGTCATTCTGAACTCTTTTTGTCATTCTGAACGATTAGTGAAGAATCTTATGTACAATATAGATTCCTCGTTCACTAGGAATGACAAAAGAAATGTTGATTTCTCGCGCACTCGGAATGACATCCCATTTATTGTGTTATTCTTCTAAAAACATAATTCAAATTTAATCCAAAATGTTTTAATTTTATTGAATCGGGTGCAAAATTATTTACACCAAAAAAGTTAATGTTAGATTTTTGCTTAAACATGGAACTTACAATTATTTCACTGTAATTTTTCTCGTTCATTCCATAAATATAATAAAAAGATTTACAATGATTTTTAATTCGTAAAAATGTTTTTTCGTCGTTTGCAAAAGCATCAATAAATTTAACATTCCCATTTTGACAAAGCATACCCAAATCGTTTGCCAAAGTTTTAACGAGCATTTTTCGCGAAAGCGGTTCAATAATATAATTTACATTATAGTATTCTTTGTTATTTAATGGATTTTTAATTTCAATATCAAATATTTTTATTCCCATTTCGGTAATAAAAACTAATCTTTTAACGCTATCATTTTGCGATTTAATTACCATTAAACCGGAGTAATAATTTTTCATGAAACGAATTTCGGTTTGATACAAATAAATACTATCGCTATTTGTAAAATATGAATTTATATTTTTAACCGGCAATGTTTCTTTACGAAGATTGTTCTGATAATTAAACAAAACAAGCGTACAACTACTTAAAAGTAATGTAGTTACGCAATATATCAAGGATAAGAAAACTATGTGTTTGATAAAGAAAATGTTAAGTTTGAGGCTTGTGTAGCGACAAAATGCGCAATTTACTATTGTAAATGAACCGTTTTGTCGCAAATGTAACAAGAAAATTGACATTTTCTTGCAAACACAATTCAGTGCCCGCCTATAAAATATAGAGTCTGAATTATAATGTTCGAGTTCGAGGCTTTCGCAGTTTTGAAAATTAAGGAGTTTACTAATGTAAATGACTGTTTTCAAAACAAAAATAACGAAGAAATCGGACATTATACAGACTCTAATTAAAATTAAATTTTTCATCCGAAATATTTACATTTAATTTTTTATTATAAAACTCAATATTGGTATAATCGCCGCCTTGCTCAACCATTTTTAGCTCTGAAACAGATAAATCTTTTTTATCAAAATATATATGAATTTCGCTTAACATTTTTTTCATTTGCTGAGCTTTAGGAATAAGTGTAACAAAGTACAATGTTTCGTTTTCTTTAAAATTTAATTCGAAATCTTTAGTGTTATTTAAAATTTCGCCATTAATACAACCAATTAAAAAATCGTTTAGTTGCTTAAACATTTTATTCGATTGAGTATCGTATTGCTTTTTATTGTTTTTGTCTTTAATAAATAATTTAGTGTCATTTATAATAACAAGGTACAAATATGGAGTAGTATATTCCCACCTAACTTTTTTTTCTTTTTTGTAACAAAATTTTCCTTTTGAAATTATTGGTTTTGCCAATATACTTAAATTTTTATTTTGTGTAAAATCGCTCTCAACCGAGTTTGTAGTTTTTGTAGCTTCTTTAAGTTTTAATTTAAAATCATCGGGGTTTTTAATTAAAATAAATTCTGATTGCGAATATGCTATTTCACAAATAAATACAAAAAATATAAAAATAATGTTTTTAATAATCATAAATGATTTTTAAACTACAAATTTAGTGTTTTCATACGATTTTCCTTTAATATAAAATGTTTGAAATTTTTTAACAACGAGCCAGACTGATATTTAAATCAAAACCTGCAAAAGAGACGATATTTCGCCTGCTAATAAAGAAAGTAAAAATAAGTTTGACGCCTTGATAATATTCAGTATTTTTGCAAGACTATGAATGATTTTTTAAAAATAATAACTGTTGTAATGTTGAATTGTTTATGAGCGAATATAAATTTCCAAAAAGAATAAAATCATGAGTTTAAAAATTGAACAAAGAATTATCAGAAATCAAATTACAGAATTTGAACCGAGAATTTATTCAACGGGGGTTCATTTAGTTCCTATGAAAGTAGAACTGGGTGGAAAAGAAAAATTCATTTGGGTTGCAAATGAATTTGATGATGATACTTATTTTGATGATAAACTAATTTCTCCCCGAGTAATTTCTGATAAAATAGATGAGTTATATGTTATTTAATTTGAATGATTGGAATAGTCTTGCAAAATATTTTGTAATACCTGAACCAATACGTGCAAACAGTTGCTTTTGCCCAACCGCACAAAAACTCAGAAATACTATCAAGAGTCAATTTTTCAAGACAATGTTGAGAACTTTTTAAAAATGAGATAAAATCAAAATAAATTTTCGGATATTTGCGAAACAGTTTGAACCTAAAAAAAATGAGATATTACGGAGCAAAAACAAAGTTACTTCCATTCATTGAGCAAATCGTTAAAAAGACGGGCGTTAACGGCACTTCCAACTTTGTTGACTTGTTTGCAGGGACTTCTGCTGTAGGCAGACACTTCAAAAAATTAGGTTATACAGTAATATCAAACGACACTCTTGAATTTTCATACGCAATTGCCAAAACCTATATTGAATTGAACGAAGAACCTCAATTCAAAAAACTCAAATCACATCTCAAACTGAAAAACGGAAATGAGGTTTTATTTGACTACTTGAATAAACTCAAATATCGTAAGAAAGGATTTATGTTTGAGAACTATTCACCAAACGGAGACCGACAATATTTTTCAGACGAAAACGCTTTGCGCATTGACACATTCAGAAATTTATTTGAAGAATGGAAAGACGAAAAGAAAATAAGCGAACTTGAATATTACTACTTAATAACTTCGTTATTGAAAGGAGTAAATTTAGTAAGCAATGTTTCTGGAACTTATGCTGCTTACTTAAAAACTTGGGACAAGAGAGCATTAAATCCTTTGAAACTTGAAGCAGTTGAAATAATTCCGAGCAAAAATAAAAACAAAGTATTTAAGAGAGACGCTAATGAATTGATAAAAGAAATTCACTCTGACATTTTATATCTTGACCCACCATACAACGGCAGACAATACGCATCAAACTATTTCATTCTTGAATTAATTGCAGAAGGTTGGTTTAAGGAAAAACCAAAAATTTATGGTGAAACTGGTATGAGAGAATACGACCATCAAAAGTCAAAATATTGTTCCAAAAATTTTGCATTAAATACTTTAGAGGATTTAATTTTAAATTCTTCCAAAGCACAATACATTGTATTAAGTTACAACAATGAAGGTATAATTCCACAAGAAGCAATTCAGCAAATGCTTACGCGGATTGGAAGTGTAGAAACATATACGGAAAATCACAAAAGATATAGAAGTATAAACCAAACTGTTGAAGATTCACAATTAACTTTTGAACATTTATTTTTAGTTCAGCCAAAGAAAACAATAAACAAATCAAACAACCTTTCGGGCAAAGAGTGGTTACAAAACTCTTTTAGTATATGGAGAGACTTAGGAAAAACAGAAGAAGAAAAAAAATTATACCATCCCGCAATTTTTACAATTAAATTGGTTTCAAAACTCATTGATACTTTTTGTAAACCCAACGGAGGAAAAATTTTAGATTGCTTTGCTGGTTCTGGTACTACATTAATTGCAGGAATTAAAAAAGAAAAAGAAGTTGTTGGTTTTGACCTCAGTTCCGATTACAAAAAAATATTTATCAAAAGAGCGACTAACGCTTATAACATTACTCCTTATGGATTAGAAAAAAAATATTTTGTTGAGGATTCAAAAAATATTTCCAAGATAATTGAAAGCGAGAGCATTGATTTGTGCATAACCTCACCTCCCTATTGGGATATTCTGAATAGACAACGAACAGCCGACTATAAGGAAAATATAAATTATTCTTCAAAGAAAAATGATTTAGGAAATATTGAGGACTACAATCAGTTTATTAATTCATTAAAAGTAGTTTTCGCAGAAGTTCATAAAGTATTAAAACCCAAAGGTTATTTTATTGTCAATGTAATGGACTTACGAAAAAAAGAAAAATTTTTTCCGCTTCATATTGACACAGCAAGAATAGCCCAAGAAGTAAATTTTAATTTTGAGGATATACTGATTTGGGACAGACAACCAGAATATAACAATATGCGCCCATTGGGCTATCCTTTTAAATTTATTGTAAATAAAGTTCATGAGTATCTTTTAATTTTTAGAAAATTACCCAATGGAGAAAAATAAAATCTCAAATTTTTTAACTCCTGATATTTCATACTTGCTTGGCTTAATAACTGGCAGAGGAGAAATTCAATATACAAACGATGTAAAAAAAATTATCATTGACTTTGAGTATAAAACTCTGGAATCAAAAGCAATTAAAAAAGTTTTTGACCAAAAGTTGCACATTCAAACAAGTTTAGACCCTGTTGTTTTGCGTTTGCAAAACATCGGAATCAATACACAAAAAGTAATCTCAGATAAAAAATTATCTCTTGTATTGCGTTGGCAGCAAGAAGATATTGCATGGCTTTTTATAAAATACCTTATCAACGGAACAAGATTTAGTTACCACGACTTTTTAATACCCGAACCAATTTTTGAAACAACCGAAGCAAACAAAAAAGAATTTTTAAGAGGACTTGCTGATGTTACTGCTTATGTAAGAAATTCCAATCGTGACCAAGTTGGCAAGCACAGAGTTTATATTGAAATCTCAAACAAGAATTGGTTTTTATCAACGCAAATTTGTCAATTATCTCAATCACTCAATGTGCCAACTCAATTCATTGGATACGGGCATCCGAATATAAGAGGCGGAAGCGGAACAAGTTGGGCGAAAGAACATCAGACAAAAATTTATGCAGAGGACTTTGAGAAAATAGGATTTTATATTTCACACAAGAACGAAGCATTGAAAGAACTTGCTGATTACAATAAAGCAAACTTTGACAAAAAGCAATCGTTATGCACTGGAAAAAGCAGTAGAAAGGTTGTGAAAGAACCACACCCACACGAAATTCACGAAAAACTTCCTCCCGAAATGAATGGGCAACACTTTGACAATTTCAAAGAAATTTGTAAATGTTTAGGATGTTATTTGCAAAAAGATTAAATATGTATAGAACAGAAATAGAAATGTATCCCGATATAATTCGGTGGCTTGAAAATGATTTGAAACAAAAATTTTCCAAGCAAGCGAAAAAAATTACCGTTTTGGACACACATGATTCTGATTTGAGTAATTTTATTATTCGTTTGAATTACCAAAAATATTTTCCTGAGTTTACCACCTTTCAGATACGACAAGATATTACTGGTTTTGTTGAATATGCAAATAAAGTAGAATTAATTTTTGTTGAGTGCAAAAATGAAACAATGTCATTAATTCATCTTTCACAAATAATTGGCTATTCCTGTATTGCCTTACCAATTTATTCTATCCTTTTAAGTTCGCAAGGAATGGGAACAACTCTAAGTAAATTGCTTCAAACATTTAACCGAAAAGATATTTTAGAATTTCGTCCGAAAAGAAAAATTCAAATTATCAAGTGGGACTACCAAAAACAAGACATTGATTTTATGAATAGTGTTTTGTAAAAATTTTGTATTTGTTAGAAGAGGTGGAAATAAAAAAATTGATGAGGTAAAAACTAATTTATGCCGTTAACTAAAGAGCAACAAACAGTCATTGATGCAAAAATTGACAACAAGTTATTATTAGCGGGTCCTGGTACTGGTAAATCATATACAATTCTCGGTTTCATTACATATCTCATTCAATCGTTAAAAATTGAGCCTACATCTATTTTTGTAATAACATTTACAAGGTCAACGACTAAAGAATTAAAAGAAAAAATAAGAAAAGAGTTAGGCGATGGTATAAGTTCGCCAAATATTTCTACTCTCCATAGCTTTGCATTGCGACAATTAATGAAAAATTCAAAACGAACAATAAATTTACCAATTAATTTTAAAATTGCAAATGATTTTGAAGAACGCTACATAATAATGGAAGATTTAAAACGCTTTTTAAAAATTGATATAAAAGAAATCAAAAGATTATTTCGTTTGCTCTCTGCAAACTGGGAAACTTTAAATGCAGACACAAAAGATTGGCAAGTTACGTTTGAGAATCCTGAATTTTTAGGAATTTGGCAAGAACATCGCAATGTTTATGGTTATTTATTGAGATCTGAATTAGTATACCAATTAAAAAAAATATTAGAAGAAAAAGAAAAAATAAATTTAGATGCACCTATTGAATATTTAGTTGTAGATGAATATCAGGATTTGAATAGATGTGACCTTGCTGTTATTCATTTTATAAATAAAAATGGCACAAAACTATTCTGTGCAGGAGACGATGACCAAAGTATTTACGGTTTCAGGTTTGCCTATCCTGAAGGAATAAGAAGTTTTACGAAAGAAGTCATACCATCTGAAGAATATAAAATTACAGAATGTCATAGATGCGATGCTGAAATTTTAAGTTTAGCAACAAATGTTATAAGGCAAGATGTAAAGAGAATACCAAAGATATTAGTTTCAAAAACTGAAAAAAAAGGAGAATATCATTTGCTAAGATTTTCAAACCAATATGATGAAGCAAAAAAGATAGCAGAGTTAATTTTACAACTGGTAAAAGAAAAGGGAATACCTGAAAACGAAATTATTGTTTTATTACGGTCAGATTTTAAAGCCAATTTTTCTAAAATTATTGTTCAAGAATTAATCGGGAAAGGTATAACCATCAATCAGGAAATTAAATTTGATTTATTTGATTCTACATCGGGTAGATATTTTCTTGCTTTGATAAAGTATTTAATGGATTCATCGCATGACCTTGCAATAAGAACAATTTTTGAACTTACAGATGGGTTAGGAAGTGTTACATTTGAGAGCATTTATGATATTGCCGTTTCTAAAAAGATAAGATTTCATGCAGTAGTTGATTTAATTTTAAAAGGAGAAATTACAGAAGTAAAAAATCTTACGAGAATAAAAGATACAGTTTCTAAAATCTCATCATTAAAAGAAGAAGTTGAAAAATTAAAAGAAGACGCAAACGCAGTTTTGGCTAAAATTAAATTTTTTATTCCTGGAATAAGTGAGGATTTTATTACTACTTTTAAAAAAATAACAACAGAGCAAGAAATTAAAACATTGGATGACCTTGTTAACTTTATTGATGATTTATTGGGACCTGTTGAATCACCAGATGCAACAGCAAATGGAGTTAGAGTAATGACTATGCATAAAGCAAAAGGTCTTTCATCACAAGCGGTATTTATCGTAGCAGCAGAAGATGAATATATACCAGGAAAAGCAGATGTTGATGAAAGCAGAAGATTATTTTATGTTTCACTAACGAGAGCAAAACATTTTTTATTTATTTCTTATTGTAATGACCGATTATATAACCAACGGTACACAGGAAATAATCCACGGAATACAACTCAAAGAAACCTTACGAGATATTTAACAGACTTGCCAATAATAAAACCAGAAGATGGTAAAACATTTGTTTTGAAATAAGGAATAATTCAAAAAGTTGTATATTTGTTTAATGACTAATAGTACACAGTCAAGTATATTGGCGGTTCAAACAAAGATAGCACACGACCAAAAAACGCCAAAGAGCCTGCCTTTTGTCAATTCAATGAAAAAATAACGAAATAAAAAGCACAAAACTCTAACGGAATTTATTTCAATTGTTACGATAATGCAAAAGAATAAAAAGCATTAGAAATGTTAATTACACCATAAATTTAAGATTTTTTCCAAATCAATTTTTTCCCAAAACCAAGTCGATTATCGGTCATTTTTATATAAGTAAGTTCAACAACCCAAAGAGTTGTATTCATTAATGTTGCAAAAGGGAATCGTAATAAGTAATGGGTTTTTGCTGTTTTTAGTTTTTTGTTTTCGGGTTTAACAAAATTCCCTTGAAATTGGATTCCCTGAATTTTACCAATTACACTGGTTTCGAGAACAATAGAGCCAGCTACAAAATTATTTTTTAACGCTTCCGAAACGTGACGTGTATCAATATCAGATGTAAAAATTAAAGAATTTTCTTCTTCATCATATACATAAAAACAATTTGCACACCATAATTCGTTTTCCGATTTTGTTGCAAGCGTTAGTACATGATGTTTTTTTATAAAATCAACAATTCTTTTTTCGGGTTTTATGTTTTCCATTTTATCTTGAACTTCTTTTATGTTTTCTGCTATTTTTTAACATTTCGTACCTACGGCACTTATCTTTTTGTATATTTATTTCTACCAATATTTCGCTTCCCGCTAAGGAGCGACAAGCTTTACGGAGCTATTTTACTTTCTGCTTTTTCCACTGCTCACTTTTTACTGCTTCACTTATTACTTTTAACTTATTCTCTCGCTTAACCAACTCCCGCTTCAATTATGGTACATACCCTAAAGAGCACCACCACCCAACAATTGTCTGACAATGTATGACAACAAAGTTTTCAAAATAATTAATTTCCTACTAGTGTTAACTTGCAATAGTAATCTATATTAAAAATAAATAACATAAAACATAAAACAAGAAATGACTTAGTGAAACATTCAAAATAATTTCCCCCAAATCTAAGGATAAATCCGGTAATTTAGCTCAGGTATTTGCGGATGATAAACAATTCTTTT
>MENF01000233.1 GCA_001769035.1 Bacteroidetes bacterium GWA2_32_17 | reverse complement strand
GTTCGGCAAGCTCACTACAGGTATTTTGTCCCTATCGGGACATTAAAAAAATCACCCAACACATCAAAATATTATTTAGCCGGCTTGTGTAGCTACTTTGACAATTTAAAAATAATTTGTAACTTAACGGTTTGACAATTAATACTATAAACCAACCGGCTATAACAAGCCCTGTCCGTTATAACTATTTTAATAAGACAACGTAAAAGGAATAAAAGTGCGGTGTCAAAATTATCATCACTGACAACAAAATGGAAAGTTGAGATTGATTTAAAATGCGATGTATTAAGTTTATCGAAATATAAAAAATATACGGGACTTCTAAAAATTGCTTTTTCATTGTTGGACTTCAATTTTAAAACCCTCATTTACAACAGTAAACTCCGGTTTTAAAATCTCGTCCGCCTCAAAAAATCTAATTTTTAGAGCCCCTCTATAAATAGTTGATTGTTTTAAACAAATAAAAAATATTTACTAAATTCCTAAATAATGAGATACAGTAAAAAATATTTTTTAGAGTTTTGTTTATTTATTTTTATACTTGTATGTTCAACACAGGTTACAAGAGCCCAATTTGTGAACGAAAAAATTGACTCCCTTAAAGTATTGCTGAAAAACAATAAAAATACAGTTGAGCAAATAAATTTTTTAAATCAAATAACATCTTTCTATAATAAAATAAATCCTGATAGTGCATTGTTTTATTCCGATATAGCTATTCGTACAGCAAAAATAAATAATGTAAAAATATTATTTGCTTCGGTTTACTACCAAAGAGGTGTAATCTTTAAAAATAAAGGATTAATAGATTCAGCACAATATTATTTATTTAATGCTCTGTGTTTATTTGAAGATAAAAACGATATAGAAAATATAATTCAAACAAATATCGCAATCGGAGAATTTTACAGATCAACCAATACACTTTTAAAAGCATCAATTTATATAAAGAGAGCCATCCGTTTATCAAATGATAAACATATTTATACGTTTTTACCTTATGCTTATAATCGTTTAGGAGCAGTTGTTTTTGAACTTGCATGTGAGGATTTAAAACAATATCCAATTGTTAACCCCAAGTATTTGGTAATGGCAATTCAATATGTTGACACCTCGTTTATATGGTCTAAAAAAAATAGCAGTAATAAATATGACTTAAGCAATTATAACATTCTTGGTGCCTGCCACCAAAATCTTTTGAATTTTAATATTGCAATTACTTATTATGAAAAAGCATTAAAATCTGCTGATATAAACGGAGAAATAATAGAAAAACCTATAATTTACAGAAATTTAGGTTCAAATTATTGTAATATTAAAAACTTTAAAAAGGCACTTTTTTATGGTCTTAAAGGATATCAACTTGCAGATAGTTTAGGTTTAAAAAACAATATGATTTTCGTAGCATTCAGTTTATATTTAACCTACAATGAAATAAGAGATTATCAAAATGCTCTTAAGTATTTACAAATTTCCGATAGCATTAAGTCTGTTGTTTTCGATGAAACCTATTTTTCAAAAATAAAAGAGTTTGATGCTAAATTTGAAAATCAGAAAAACCAAATACAATTTGAAAAATTATCAAAAAAAGAAGAATTGCAAAGTGCAGAAGTAAAAAAACAAAGAATAATTATTTATTCTCTTATATTGGTATTTACCATCATACTAATCTTTTCATTAGTTATTTACCGTATGTTTTTACAAATGAAAAAAACATCTGCAATTATTTCAAATAAAAATAAAAAACTCGAAAACGCACATTCTGCAATAAATCAACAAAACGAAAAAATAAAATCACAAAATGAACGTCTGATAGAATTTAATTTAGAGTTGGAAAACAAAGTAAATGCACGTACAATTGAACTTCAGGAAAAAAATAAAGAAATAGAAGCTCAAAACGAAGAATACAAACAAATAAACGAAGAACTATGTATTGCTAAAGAAAAATCTGAAGAAAACGACCGTTTAAAATCTGCATTCCTTGCCAATATGAGTCACGAGATAAGAACTCCTATGAATGGCATTCTGGGCTTTGCCAGTTTGCTAAAAAAACCGACTTTAACAGGCGAAAAACAGCAGGAATATATCCGCATTATAGAAAAAAGCGGAACACGTATGCTCAATATTATCAACGACATCATAAATATCTCAAAAGTGGAATCAGGACAAATGGAAGTTTCTATTTCGGAAACGAATATAAACGAACAAATCGAATACATTTATACCTTCTTTAAGCCTGAAGTTGAACAAAAAGGAATACAGATTTTATTCAAGAATAATTTGCCGGCAAAAGAAGCTATTATTAAAACAGACCGTGAGAAAGTTTATGCAATTCTTATTAATCTTGTTAAAAATGCCATCAAATTTACCATTGAAGGCATCATCGAATTTGGCTATGAGAAAAAGGGTAAATATCTTGAATATTATGTGAAAGATACAGGTTATGGAATTTGCAAGGAACAGTTGGAAATCATTTTTCAAAGATTTAGGCAAGGCAGCGAATCGCTTACACGAAATTATGAAGGTTCGGGGTTGGGATTATTCATTTCAAAAGCTTATGTGGAAATGCTGGGTGGAAAAATATGGGTAGAAAGCGTAAATGGAAAGGGTTCAGTATTTTATTTTACTATTCCTTACAATGCTGTATCAGATAATAATATTGTTATAACAAATAAAATATCGTCAGAGATAGAAGATGAGCAAATTAATAACCTGAAAATATTAATTGCCGAAGACGACGAAATATCAGAAATGTTCATTGCAATGGAAGTCAATATGTTTAGTAAAGAAATTTTAAAAGCCAGAACCGGGATTGAAGCTATTGTAGCTTGCCGAAATAACCCCGATATTGATTTGGTTTTGATGGATATTAAAATGCCCGATATGGACGGATATGAAGCTACTATGCAAATACGGCAGTTTAACAAAGACGTGATTATTATTGCTCAAACAGCTTATGCTTTAACAACCGACAGAGAAAAAGCTATAGAGGCAGGATGCAATGATTACATTTCTAAACCTTTCGGACAAACCTTATTTGCCGAGTTAATGAAAAAGTATTTTAAGAAATAATAAATTGTGAATTGACAATTAACAACAGGCAAAATAAGTATATAGCTATAACGGTCGAGGCTATATGCAGTAAGGGATTGCGGGCTACTTTCCTGTCCGCCTACACCGAAGTTTGAGCTGGGCAGAATGCTTGAATTACCACTGAAACCCTTATTGCATATAGCCTTTGTTGGCGGTATGTGGCTTTTGTGTCTACTTAGAAAGTCGTTTAATTTCAATTGCAATTTGTTCAACTACTTCTTCATTTTTTATCTTGTCGTCAATACTGAAAACAACAAATACCTGTCCGCCGAATTTATTGGTAAAGTCAGAAAAACTTGCTTTCATTCTTTCTGTCGCTGAATAATTACCAAAATTCGCTTTAGCTGTAACTGGCTTGATTTGAATACCAAATGCCTTTTGTCCAACCCAACCAAGATAGTCAATGTCACCAGCGTGGTCAAGTTCTGGATCACTTTCTTCAAATTTTATATTGGGGAATTTCTTAGCGAGATTATCTTCAATAACAGATTTTTCTCTTAGGAAACCATCAAATGTCCTGTTAATAGTGAGATTAAAGATATATTCAACAGAGTCTTGGAGTGTAAGTTGATTAAATGCTTCTGTCCATTCAGGAATAACAATTTCTTTGATTTTCACATAAAGTCGTTCACCTAATTCTTCAAGACTTTCTTTAGTGATTTTAGTAGGTGTTTTGCCATCAGTAATAGCATTTTCAAAATACCATTGTTCCCATTGTTCAATTGTTTTTGGCTGACATTCTCTAATGAGTGCCATTACAGTACCAACTTTGTTTGGACGAGATAACTGATAAGTCTGGCAAGCATAGTTTAAAACTTTCTCTTTCTTGCCAAATTCTTTTGAATATCGTTTCATACCGGTATAAAATTACCATTTTCACGTATTGCATCTGCTACAGTCCTTCTTTCTACAAATCTTGCAGCTGCTTCTCGTTCAATGTCTGTTAATATTATAAATGCTCCCTTTCGACAAGTTCCAATCTGCCTTCCGTGATTTAGAACCATATCTTTAATCCACCTTCTGACGTTATCATTATTGGTTCAATATGGTGGTTCGTCTATTGCTACTGCAATATCACCAATGTGTTTGGCATTAATCATACCTTGAGCATTTACAACAAGGTAATCCCAAATTATTATTTGCTCAGGTGTCATAATTTTGAGTTTACTAAATTTTGAAATTTCAGCTTGTATTTGAAGTCATTGCTATTATCTACTTGCACTAAACCACTCTTGACTAAATGAGCATTGATAAATGTTTTGTTTTCAAGGTATAAGTAGCAAAGCAAGTTGTTTTCTTTGTCGTGTTTAACATTGTCATATTTCAAAAACACCCTTTTCCCCTTTGTTTTTTCAATCAAGAATGAAGTTGCTTTCCCGTTTACTAATGGGTCTTCTTTAATCCCAATAAGTTTAATAATTAAATCGTTGCTTAACTTAATTATTTCAGGACTAATGACTTCCTTAACAGTATAAAGTTCTTCTCGTTGAGTTGAACTGTCCTTGTCTATTTTAGAGCCAAACTGCAACTTCTTTACATCAATTTTCTTGTCCAGAGTGTGCGGGTCTTTAAAGATGTAGGGCAGTTTATTGATTTCATTTTCAAAGTCAATTACTAATTGGTTTTGAGTAATGAATTCATAAGTTGTTCCATTCAAGTCTTTTTGGCGAACTTCTAATTTTTCCTTTATGAATGGGATAAATTCAGGATTGATTTCAAAACCAACAGAATTCCTGTCTGAGTTTTTTGTTGCCAATGCTGTTGTACCACTACCTAAAAATGGGTCAAGAATAGTCTCACCGACAAATGAAAACATTTTAATTAGTCGGTTTGGCAATTCTTCTGGAAACATTGCGATGTGTCCATTTTGTCTTGCTCCTGCAAAATTCCAATGTCCTGCAAAATTAGTGTTCCATTCTTCGGCAGTCATTTTAGAAAGTTCTTTCTGTTCTTTTGTTGGTTTTGGAGCATCACCGAGTTTTTTGAAAACAAGAATAAATTCATAGTCAAGTTTCAAAATACCGTTTCTTGGATAAGGATATGAACCCATTTGAACACCACCACCTGTCGTGTTTGAAGTCGTTACTTTTTGCCAAATAATTGCACCCATATAGTCAAAGCCTATGTTCTCACAGAATTTAATGATTTCTTCACGAATCGGAATGACTTTATAACGACCGTAATAAACTGCTCTTGCGAATTGGTCGCCAATGTTTACACACAATCTGCAACCGTTGTGAAGAGTACGATAGCACTCTTTCCATACTAAATTCAGGTTGTTGATATAATTTTCATAACTGTCGTGGAAGCCAATTTGATTGGCAGTTCCGTAGTCCTTAAGTTGCCAGTATGGAGGCGAAGTAATTGCCAAATGCACTGAATTGTCAGGCAATTCAGTCATTTGTCTACTGTCCCCATTTATTATTTTATGATGTGTTTTCATTCCAATTTTAATTTTTGCAAAGTTACTCAAATTATCCGACTTTTTTTATCCGATTTTCATAGTTGCGCTGGTCTTTCTGCCATTACCGCCAACTAATCGCTATGTGTACCTTATCCTACATTAACCATTTACAACCATTTATATACATTTGTTTTAGTTTATTAAAAATTGCTAATACAAATTTATTAAATTATTTGTTACAAACACAAAAAATACTTTCATTTATTGTTTGAATTTAAATAACGTTCCGCGGCTTGCGACAGTGCGGGCTTTTACGCACAAAACCATCAAACCGATACAAAGTTAAAAATATTTATTTCATTGTCAAGTTATACAAAACCCCGCATTGTTGCAAACCGCTGTTACCAGCTGCCGTTTTATTATTTTCCTATTTATTTTTTTGCTTAGAAATTGTTTATAACTTTCATAAATAGTTTCATTATCTTTGTCTTATTTATATTAAATTTGTTTTACTCAATTTTTTTAAAATGAATTTTCGTCTAGGAGAATTGTTTTGTGGTCCAGGTGGTATTGCCATCGGTGCAAGAGATGCCAGTTTTACTCATAAAAAAGTTGTCTATTCCATTAGTCACGAATGGGCAAACGATTATGATAAAGATACCTGTGATACTTATGCCAAGAATATTTGTCCTCAAAATTTCAAGTCAGTTATTTGTAAAGATGTGCGAAAACTTGACATAAGAAAACTGTCAGAGATAGATGCGTTAGCATTTGGTTTTCCCTGTAATGATTTTTCTATTGTCGGCGAGCAAAAAGGTATGAATGGTCTGTATGTCCCGCTATATTCTTATGGTGTCAAGGTATTGAGAAGGTTTCAACCGTCTTGGTTCTTAGCTGAAAATGTCGGAGGATTGAGAAATTCAAATGACGGCAACACATTTCAAATGATAATTGATGATTTGGAAAATGCAGGTTATAATGTTGTCGCCAATCTCTACAAATTTGAAGAATATGAGGTGCCTCAGGCAAGACATAGAATTATCATTGTCGGATTTAGAAATGATTTGGGTTTGAGTTTTAAAGTTCCAGTATTACGAAATGCAAGAACAATAAGCTGTCGTGAAGCGATTGAGTGTCCTCCGATTCCTAAAAATGCACCAAACAATGAATTGACAAAGCAGTCTGATAATGTTATTGAACGATTGAAATTTATTAGACCAGGCGAAAACGTGTTTACTGCAAAACTCCCCAAACACTTACAGTTAAATATCAAAGGTGCACAGATTAGTCAAATTTACAAACGACTCGATCCAACAAGACCTGCATACACTATTACTGGAAGTGGCGGCGGCGGTACACATGTTTACCATTGGAAAGAAAATCGTGCGTTGACTAATCGTGAAAGAGCAAGATTACAAACCTTTCCTGACGATTTTATTTTAGCCGCTTAATTATTTTTTATGAAACCAGAAGGAGTTAAACATAAGAACTATGAAATTCTTAACCTCATTGGTTATGGTTTAGCAAAATTTGATGATGATTTTGTAAAGCAATTTGGTTTCAAAAACAAAAGTGCTTTTTACAATTATATTGTAGAAAATAAAATTGCTGAATCAGTCGGAACAGTAAAAAACCGGCAAGATTTATTTGATCCGTTTTTTGATAACGGAAGAAAAGGATGGTGGCAGAAAGGCAATGCATATATTCACAGAAAAATTTTAATTGATAATCTTTTTGGAACATTAGATATTTCAGAATTTTCTCAAATTGTAAAGTTATATCTTACAGAAAATTTCAAATTAAAAATTGAGCAAAAAGCGGAAATAAATCCAATTCTTAAATCAAAATTTAAGCAACTACAGATTACAGGACAGGAAGCAGAAATTTATTTTTTGAATAACTACAAATCAATTTCAATTTTTGAAAATGGGAAATTAGAAGATGCAAGATTATTTGGAGATGGATATGATTTTCAGATTGAAGTTTCACCGATTTTCTATTTAGCAGAAGTTAAAGGTGTGAGAGCAAATTCAGGCAGTATCAGAATTACACAAAATGAATATCTCAAAGCAAAAGAATACAAAGAAAAATATATTCTCTCTGTTGTTTGCAATTTAAATGATGTTCCTAAAATTACGACTATAGAAAATCCATTGAAGAATCTTAATTTCTCTGTTAAAGAAATAATCAATAAACAAATCAACTATCATTCAGAAAATATAAAATGGTAATGGAAACTAAAAATCAATTCGGAGAAAGAATAGAATCAGCAGGCGGAATTATTTTGAATCTTGAATATTGGGATTGTGAATGTGAAAAGAATTTTATTCATCGCATCAATGAAAAAAAATGTTTGGATTGTAATGTTCGCCAAGAAAATCAACCTAATAGTAGAGAATCAGAAATTGAAATGCTGATTCGCGTTAGGGATTGAAGCGAAAATACTTTTTTGCTTTTCGCAAAAAAGATTGTAGCGGAAAGCCCGACCTGAAAGGGAACGCTATAATAATTTTTCTTTTTATCAATACAAACTTTTTGAGCAAGCATTAATTGAACCCCTGAAAAATAAAGCGAATAAACTTTACATTGTTTCTGGTTACGCAACTGCATTGATGGCGATGCGTCACATTGATTATGCAAAGGAAATTAAAAAAGATTTTTCAATTCGGCTTATTGTCGGAATGTGTCCGCAAGACGGAATTGAAAAAAAAAATCATCACGCCTTTGTTGATTTACAATCAAAAAAATTTAGCGTTGATTTTAAATGCAATTATGTTATAAATAAACCTGCTGTTCATTCAAAAGTTTACGCTTGGTATTGTGATAAAGAACCAATTGCTGGGTTTGTCGGTTCAGCAAATTATACACAAAACGCTTTTAGCGATTCCATGAGAGAAGTTTTGGAAGATGAAAATCCTAAATTTTGTTTAGATTATTACGAGAATTTATTAGGCGAAACTGCTAATTGCGAAAAAGAAAACATCCATGAATTAATAAACATTTTTGAAAAAAAGATTGAACGAAAAAAAACCGAAGAAGTTGCTGAAGCAGAAACTGCTGTTACCTCAAGAGAGTTAGGGTTGGAAAGTGTTACTCTTACTTTGCTTGACAGTGATACGAGAGAAACACCTAAGCGTTCAGGAATCAATTGGGGACAAAGAGATAGAAGAGAGCATAATCAAGCTTACATTAATATTCCTGCTAAAGTTGGTAGGTCAGGATTTTTTCCTGAACGATATGAAACATTTACTGTTGTTACGGATGATAATAAACAAATGATTTGTGTTCGTGCGCAGGATGAGGGAAAAGGATTGCATTCAACTTTGAATAATTCTTTACTTGGTGAATATTTTCGCTACCGTCTTGGTTTGAAAAGTGGAGAATTTGTAACAAAGGAACACCTTTTGAAATATGGAAGAACTGATATTACTTTTTATAAGATTGATGCTGAAAATTATTTAATGGATTTTTCAGTTCACTAATTTTATTGCCGCTAAAATTTTAAATACACACTTTTCAGAATCTTTCTCTATTTGTTTTGCCCATAAGCGAATTACTTTCCACCCATCTTTTTTTAATTGTTTTTTTACTTCTTTGTCTCGTTGGATGTTGCGTTCAATCTTTTTAATCCAGTATCGTCTATTGCTTTTTATTTTTTTGTTCGTATGCTTCCAGTTTTTTCCGTGCCAAAATTCGCTGTCGCAAAACACAGCAAGCTTGTGTCGTTTAAAAGTAAAATCGGGTTTTCCAAAAACTGTTTTGTCATTTTTGCGGTAACGCAGTCCTTTTGCCCAAAGTATCTTACCAAGAAGAACTTCAATTTTTGTATTCTTGCTTCGAATTGCCTGCATATTTTTTCGTCTCTGTTTTTTTGTCAGATTGTCCATTTTGCAGTGCTGTCTATAACGGTTGCTGGTAACTCGTTTATATATACACCTTATCCTACATTAACCATTTACAACCATTTATATACATTTGTTTTAGTTTATTAATAATTGTTATTACAAATTTATTAAATTATTTGTTACAAACACAAAAAATACTTTCATTTATTGTTTGAATTTAACAATCTGAACTACGAAACGACGTGCAATTTCTTGCACATTCCTGTCAAACCACTAATAAGTTTATTTATTGTTATAGTTGTCAAGTAGCACATAATTGCCTGCTAAATTTTAACCGTGTGTTACCAGCTGTGTTTTTATGTCTATATTTATTTTTCAAGATATTAATGTGATGCCTGTCAAGTCAGCAAGGTTGTTTTTCAAGAAAGCGAAAGTCAATTTATCTGCTTTACAGTTAGTAAACTGCACTCGTTTAAATTTTTTATTGTTCTTAAAGAAGGTATTTATTAGTGTTGCATTTTGAAATTTAACACCATAAAAAGAACAATTTTCAAAACGATTGTCCTTTAATGTGCCTTCAAAAACAATATCCTGAATTGCCATTTCAGAAAAATTTGTACCATTCAACTTCGTATTTACAATTGTATTTTTACCGAAACCTCCATTTTTAAATTCAGCTCCGGTTAAATCAGCTCCTGTAAAATCGCAACCTTCAATATAGCTCTTTGAAAATTTAATACTTTTAAGTGAACAGTTTTTGAAAACATTCTTATTTAACATTGAATTCTGAATATGGCTGTTGCTGATATCGGAAGCAGTGAAGTCGCAGTTTTCCACATTATTGCTATTTAGAAAAAGTCCCGACATTTCTGAACCAACAAACAAGCAATGTTGAATATTTGAGCTACTCAATTTTTCATGCAAATTTTTAAGTCCTGAAAAGTCACTGTCAGTCAAATTTAATTTTGACATGTCCCAATTCGACTTTTTCTTTTCAGTTTTTAATATCTCATCTGAATTATTATCAGATTTCTCTAAAACTGTCATTTCAGCAACAACTGCTTGAAAACTTTCGGAAAAATAGTTAAGGTCAACACCAAGAATTTCAGCAATGCGATTTAAGGTAGTAATGTCTGGCATTGATTCACTACGTTCCCATTTTCCGACTGCTTGAGGACTTATAGATACTTGTCGAGCAAGTTCCGCTTGTGAAAGATTAGATTTCTTTCTTGCTGTAGCAATTTTATCGCCAATTGATTTTGAATTTAGCATCTTAGTTTATTTTAAAATTTGATGCTACAAAGTTATTTTGTCCCATTGTCGTTATGCATATAAAGTCCACTACTATTAGTTGCTTTTACACTACTTTCAGTTGTATTACGACAACTATTCATTGTTTTTGATTCTTTAATTAATTTCAGTTTAGATTTTATCATTAATTATCTTGGTTGTTTAATCGTAAAACATAGCTGGTAACTAATCGCTATGTAAACCTTATCCTACATTATCCGTTTACAACCACTTGTTTTAGTTTATTAAAAATTGCTAATACAAATTTATTAAATTATTTGTTACAAACACAAAAAATACTTTCATTTATTGTTTGAATTTAAATAACGTTTGACGCTTAAAAAAGTTGGGCATTTAACCGCCGTCATTATCAAACCACTACAAAGTTATAAATTTTGACATAATTGTCAAATAGTTATTCCCTGCCCAGTTTTTTTTAAACGTGTGTTACCGCCATGTAATTTGTTATCGTCAAGTTAACTGACGTCAACGAGCTGAAAGCTATATGATTTTTTAAATTTGTCAACGAGAAATTATTCGAATTAATAAGTAATATTATAAGTTGTAATAGTGTCGCTGTTTTGAATAATAAAGTTTTTCAATATAGATGTATCTTGATTATTCGGCTTTGTCAAAGTATAGTGAATTTGATATGAATTGTCAGGAATAACCTTGTCAAAGATTACTGTGTCATTTGAAGTGCCGTTAATAATAATTGATTTTGAAAACGGGTCTTGATAAATATCGAATATTGCTTTATTATAAATATTATTTTGGTTAATGAGATGCAATTTTAAATTTCTTAATTTTTTTGTCAAAACTGTAAAAGTGTTTTTAGTGTAGCTTGTTATATGATATATATTTGAAGAAATTAAAGAATCATTTATTAAAATTAAGTCATATGACTGGTTTGACAAAGCTTCAGTTTCATATGAAAATTGACCGTTTGAGTTTACCTGAATATTGTCAACCCAAGCAGCTTGAGTATAAATGGAGGGTTGAATATGAGGGTCAGTAGGGTTACCACGAGAAGCGATATGAAGTATTACATTTGGAATAATATTTTGAGTATAAAAGTCTTTAACGTTTCCTTCAATTACTGTAGGCTTTTCCTTTTTATGACATGAAACTAAAGTCATTGTGAAAAACAGCATAATTATTACTTTTTTTGTTGTCATGTTGTATGTTTTTTTTTAACTATTGGCTATAACGGTTGGCAATATGGCAAGTGGCGGTTTGCGGAGCACGTTCTTAACCATCGAGGAAAAAGTTTGATGCGGGCTACAATGCCCGAATTTACTACCTTACCCGCCATTTGCTATATTGCGTGTGTGTGCCCTGCATGAGCAGTGCACACCCGTTCCAATGCTATTAAAAAATTGCAAAAATACTAATATTTTTTTAATAGTAAACAAA
>MENF01000232.1 GCA_001769035.1 Bacteroidetes bacterium GWA2_32_17 | reverse complement strand
ATTTGAAGTAAATAAATTCCCGATTGTAAATCGCATAAATCAACTTTTGCCGGACCTTCCATGCTGCTATAAATTTCTGTTTGTTTGCATAGTTTACCATAAATATCAAAAATGCTGATATTAACTTTTTCACCTGCTGGATAAGGAAGAATTATGTAAACTTCGTTATTTGCAGGGTTCGGAAATATAGCTACTGGTTTTTCTTCAATGCTCAAAATTCCTGTTGTTGGGCACATTACTGGCCATATAGCAAGTTGAACATTTAAACTCCATGAATTTGTAGCATCAGAAAAGGGATACCAATTATTACTGGAAGATTGTTCCCATGCAGTACCAGGGTTTGTGTCCCCATCAGTATTAGAAATTATTGCAATTGTATCGCCTGCTGTTGTGGGCAATGTTACACCAACATAAAATGGAGTTGAAACTATTACAGGTGTTGAAAAAGTTACATAAGTTGCATAATTTGCAATAACATCATTTTTAATTGTTGTAAGCGAAACATTCTGAGTAGCCAAAACTGCTCCGGGAGCACCTGCTGTTCCTGTATTATTCCATACGTTTACCGGAACATTTGACGAACCACCTTTACCAACGCCAAAATAAATATATACTCCATTTATTTTTTTAGTTGCACTGTAAGTCGAAAAATATTCAGCTTTTGATTTATCTCCATAACTATTATTGCCGGAAACATAACCAGTTTGAGGGGCTTGAATTCCGTACAAAGCAGGTGTTCCGGTTAGTGGATAATGTAAAGTATCACAAATTGTAGTGGTTCCAACACAATACTTGCCATCAAGGGTTGTTGGATTTGTTCCGGCTGGGTCTAACCATGTTTTTAACTGAGTAGTTGTTCCACCGGCATTTTGGTCCCAATGGTAATATACTTTTCCATAATAATCGGGTGAACTTTGAGCACTACAATTTGAAGAACCACCTGTTAAAGTTCCAACAATTCTACTATTTGCATCAAAAATGGGTGAACCTGATGAACCACCTTCGGTAACTCCCCAGCCATTTGAGTTTGAAACCCAAAAAATTTCCCAATGTGCATTAGTAGCTGAACCAGAATAAGTTGCAGTTGTAGCGGTGTTATATGTTGAAATCTTTTTTATACTTGTATTAGGATGGTGAATACCAACACCGGGTCCTGTAACTGAATTTGCTCTGTTCCAACCATTCATATATGGATTGTAATCTGTTGGTACTGTTTGATTTAATTGTAACAATATAAAATCTGAACCACCAGTAATATCTGCTGCAGCTTTTAAAGTGGCACCAGTCATTGAATTTGAAGTAGGTTCTGTTGTTGGTGTTGCACAACCCGAAGCTTCATAGTTAAAATAAAAAATCCATTGATTTAATTGAGTTGCAGTTGCATCTTCGTAACAATGCCATGCTGTTAAAAAATATGGGGTACAATCTTGGTTTGTGTTATTAACTAACGAACCTGTACACCAACCTTGACCACCTGGTGTAGTAACTAAAATTCTTGCAACTCCTTGTTTCTCATCCTGCCAGTTATCGCCAACGGGTGAGCAATTAATATTAACTTCACAAGGTTCACTTGGTTCAGTCCAGTTTGTGTTTTTCTTTACTGATACACCTTTATATATGTAACCAATTTGGTTAATATGAATTAGTGGTTTACTAAAAACTCTTTCAGGTTCATAATATTCAATATTTACTATATCGCCGTATATTAATTCATTGGCAAAGTAGCCCGAAATGTCGTTGTTATACCAATTAAACGCACCAATTACTTGGGTTTTATCTTCATTATATAAAAATAATTTAGTGCCAACGGGCAATTTAAAGTTATCATAATAAACAACCAAAGCTAATGCACTTGGTGCTTTTATTTGAATCTGCCAAATTTTTCCACCATCAGGCAAATCAGTCCATGTACCGGAATTATCAATTGAAATATCCGTACTTAAACTGTATCCAATATGAGACAATGAACCATCTTTGGCTAATTTTTCTTCTTCATTTAAAACGTAACTCATCTGACGTGGCTGAAGTTCAATTCTGTCAATATTAGTTTTTAAATTGTATTTAAAACTTGGTGGTTTTCCACCTTGGCTAATTTGAGCCATCAAGAAGCTAGTTCATGAAAATAAAATAATTATAGCAACTAGTAAAATTTGTTTCATGTATAGTGATTATTAAAATTTAACTGTAAAGATATATATTTATTTGAAAACAGAATTTGTTTTTAAATAACACTATACTATAATCATTAACAGTATAAATAAAAAAAGCGACCTTTTGGTCGCTTTTAATTATTTGACTGATGTTACGCAGAATTTATTTTGCCACGAATTAATGTTTTTGTTTTTTGTAGTTATTCGTGAACTTAGCGAAGCGATCTCACGAATACCTTTAAAAATAAACATAAATATGAGTAAATTAGTGGCATATTTGTTTTTTGCGTAACATGAATTATTTGATTATAAATTTCTATTTAATCACAGAAATCTTTTCAACAAATTTTCCTTTTGCCGATTCAATTTGAAGTAAATAAATTCCCGATTGTAAATCGCATAAATCAACTTTTGCCGGACCTTCCATGCTGCTATAAATTTCTGTTTGTTTGCATAATTTACCATAAATATCAAAAATGCTGATATTAACTTTTTCACCTGCTGGATAAGGAAGAATTACAAAAATCTGGTTTTTTGCAGGGTTTGGAAATACTGAAACTGCTGTAATTTCAGGTTCAGATATTCCAACACCGGTAGGACACAAAATAGGCCAAATTGCTAATTGAACATTTAATTCCCAAGAACTTGCATCGGAAAATGCGTACCATGTACCATTGTCAAATTGTTCCCATGCTGTACCTGGATTAGTATCGCCATCAGTATTAGTAATTATAGCAACTGTATCACCTGCTGCTGTGGGCAATGTTACACCAACATAAAATGGAGTTGAAACGGTTACTGGTGTAGAAAATGTTATATAAGTAGGTTGGTTTGCAGTAACATCACTTTTAATTGTAGTTAAAGAAACATTTTGAGTTGCTAAAACTGTTCCGGGAGCACCAGCAGTTCCGGTATTGTTCCAAACTTTTACAGGAACATTAGATGAGCCGCCTTTTCCTACACCGAAATAAATATATACTCCATTAATTTTTTTTGAAGCATCGTAAGTAGCAAAATAATCAGCTTTGGCTAAATCTCCATAACTATTATTACCGGAAACATAACCACTTTGAGGGGCTTGAATTCCGTACAAAGCAGGAGATCCTGGTAGTGGATAATGTAAAGTATCACAAGTTGTAGTTCCATTAACGACATTTATATAATTTGTTCTGGTCAAAGTATTAGTGGGAGTTCCAACAGTTAAACTTGCATTGTAAACGCCAATAGTATTATAAGTAATAGTATGTGGTCCAATGCCTGTAGCTGTATTTGGTGTTCCACCAGGGAACGACCAGCTATAAGAAGTAATTGTACCAGTTGATTGATTTGTAAATACTACTTGTCCGCCAACATTTACAGTTGTAGGGTTTCCAACAAAATTAGCTATTGGAGTTGATGTGCCGCTACAATTTTTTCCATCTAAAGTTAAAGGATTTGTTCCGGCAGGGTCTAACCAATCTTTTAAACGGACAGCAGAAGTTGCACCATTCAAATCCCAGTGATAATAAAATTTACCATAATAATCGGGTGAACTTTGTGCTGAACAATACGATGAACCACCTGTTAATGTACCAACAATTCTACTATTTGCGTCAAATATAGAAGAACCCGATGAACCTCCTTCGGTAACTCCCCAACCATTGGAATTTGAAACCCATACTATTCTCCAGTGAGCATTTGTAGCTGAACTAGAATATGTTGCTGTAGTTGCAGAATTAAATGTTGAAATCTTTTTTATACTTCCTGCCGGATGATGAATACATACTCCGGGTCCGGTTACGGAATTAGCCCTGTTCCATCCATTCATGTATGGATTATAGCTGGTAGGAACCGTTGAATTTAACTGAACTAATACAAAATCTGAACCACCACTGATATTTCCTGATGCTTTTAAGGTGCAGCCTGTCAATGAATTTGCACCTGGTTGAGTAGTAGGAGTTGTGCAACCGGAAGATTCATAATTAAAATAAAATATCCATTGATTCAAATCGGCTGCCGAAGCGCCTTCGTAACAATGATATGCCGAAAGAAAATATGGAATACAGTCTTGATTGGTATTATTTACCAAAGAACCTGTACATATATAATAATTTGCACCAATTTTAATATTCATCAGGGCAACGCCTTTTTTCTCATCCTGCCAGTTATCTCCAACCGGTGAACAATTAATATTTACTTCACATGCTTCAGAAGGCTCTGTCCATGTCGGATTTTTTTGAATAGTTACACCTCTGTAAAAATAAGCTACTTCGTTAATGTGAATAATTGGTTTTGAAATTGCTTTTTCGGGTTCAACATACTCAAGATTAACAATATCGCCGTGAATCATTTCTGTTGCAAAAACACCGGATTCATCGTTATTTAACCATGTAAATGCACCTATAACTTGAGTTTTATCTTCGTTATACAAAAAAAGTTTACTTCCAACCGGCAAATGAAAATGGTCGTAATAAATACCTAATGCCAAAGCGCTTGGCGACTTAATTTGGAGCTGCCATATTCTTCCGCCTTCAGGTAAGTCTTTCCAAGTTCCCGAATTTTCTGTGGAAATATCGGTATTTACACTATAACCAATTCGTTGCGGAGTGCCGTCTTTAATAAATTTGTTGTCTTCTGCCAAAACATTTTTTGAACTAATTGGCTGAAGCTCAACTCTATCAACTTCTGAATTTAAGTTGTTTTTAAAACTTGGCGGAATTCCACCTTGGCTAATTTGAGCCATCAAGAAGCTAGTTCCTGAAAATAAAATAATTGCTGTTAATAGTAAAATTTTTCTCATAATTGTAAAATTTAATTTTTTAAATAGACTTGAATTAATAAAAATAGTTGCATAAAGATATTAATTTTTTTAAAAGATATTAAAAATAAATATTTTTTTTCAACAATACTAAATCTTCTATAGATTAACAAATAAAAAAAAATATTAATTTTGAAAAACAATTTTTCTAATTAAATAAGTATAAAGATAATATGATTTTACTAAACTCATGTATGAATTGTTTCTTGCTAATATTGTTTCTCGCAAAGACGTAATGTACGCAACTCCGATAGCTATCGGAGTGTAAGTTCGCAAATGGTTAAAAAAATCATTTATGATTTTTTTAAACTCTGCGAGCTTTATTCTTAGCGAGCTCTGCGTCTTTGCGTGAGAATTTTTTATGAATACTGAATAGTTACCAATTTTTTAATAGATGAAAAAAGACGAAGCAAAAAACAGAATTGATTTGTTAAAAAAGGAAATTGAAAAACATAACAATAATTATTATGTTTTAAATAAACCTTCTATTAGTGATTTTGAATATGACTTATTAATAAACGATTTAGCTCAGCTCGAAAAAATATTTCCCGAATTTGCCGATGTTAATTCGCCAACTCAAAAAGTAGGGAGCGATAAAACTAAAGGTTTTGAGCAGTTTAAACACGAATATCCTATGTTATCATTAGGAAATACTTATTCAAAAGAAGATTTGGAAGCATTTTTTTCGAGAACTGAAAAAACTTTAGGTTTTTTTCCTGAATATATTTGCGAATTAAAATATGATGGAGCTTCGATTAGTTTGATATACGAAAAAGGCAAATTAACAAAAGCATTAACACGTGGTGATGGTGAAACAGGCGATAATGTTATTCATAATGTTAAAACAATTAAAACAATTCCACATAAAGTTGAATCAGTTAATTTACCCGAGAAATTTATAATGAGAGGCGAAGTAATTATGTTTCGTGAAGTTTTTGACCGTTTAAATTCCGAAAAAATCGCTAACAACGAGCAGCCATTTGCCAATCCCCGAAACGCTGCTGCCGGAACTTTAAAAACATTAGATTCATCAATTGTTGCAAACCGCGAGTTAGAATGTTTATTGTACTTTTTGTTAAGTGAAAACCTCCCATCCGATAAGCATTTTGAAAATTTGAATATTGCGAAAAGCTGGGGATTTAATGTGCCTCGATATATGAAATTATGTAAAAACCATTCAGATATTTTTGAATTTATTAATTTGTGGGACACTGAACGTCATAATTTAAAATTCGATACTGACGGAATTGTAATTAAAGTCAATTCTTTAAAATTGCAGGAAGAATTAGGATTTACTGCAAAAAGTCCCCGTTGGGCGATATCATATAAATTTCAGGCAGAGCAGGCAAGTACAAAGTTGCTCTCAATTTCTTTTCAGGTTGGCAGAACTGGAATTATTACTCCGGTTGCTAATTTGCAATCAGTTTTGTTAGCTGGTTCAACAATCAGGCGTGCTACTTTACATAACGATGCTCAGATAAAAATTTTAGATATTAGAATTGGTGATAATGTTATTATTGAAAAAGGTGGCGAAATTATTCCTAAAATTGTTTCGGTTGATTTATCAAAAAGAGAACAAAGTGCAGAAGTTTTTAAATTTATCGAAAATTGTCCCGAATGTGGAACAAAATTAATTCGCGAAGAAGGTGAGGCAGGGCATTTTTGTCCAAACGAAGATTGCCCGCCGCAGATAAAAGGTAAAATAGAACACTTTGTTTCCCGAAAAGCAATGAATATTGATGGTTTTGGAGAAGAAACTGTTGATTTGTTATATAAAAATGGACTTATTAAAACAGTCGCCGACATATACAATTTAAAAAAGGAGCAACTTTTAAAACTTGACCGTTTTGCCAATAAATCGGCTGATAATATTATTGCAGGAATTGAAAAATCGAAAGAAATACCTTTTCAAAAAGTTCTGTTTGCTCTTGGGATAAGGTTTGTTGGTGAAACAGTTGCAAAAAAATTAGCTATTCGTTTAAAAAATATTGATGCGTTATTAAATTGTTTATTTGATGATTTAGTAAATGTTGACGAAGTAGGCGAAAAAATTGCAAACAGCATAATTTCTTATTTTACAAATCCTAAAAATCTTGAAATAGTTAATAAACTTAAAGTTGCGGGTTTAAAATTTGCAGAAGATAATAATATGCAAAATTATCCGCCATTGCTTCAAGATAAAAGCATTGTTGTTACAGGCAGCTTCGACAAACCTTATGACCGAAAAAAACTCGAAGAACTAGTTGATAATTTTGGCGGTAAATTAGTTAAATCTGTTTCAAAACTTACTTCATTTATAGTGGCTGGTGAAAAACCAGGACCTGATAAAATTGATAAAGCTGCAAAACTCAATATAAAAGTTATTTCGCGTGATGAATTTTTAAGGATGATTGAAATTGATATTTGAAACGGTCTTAAATTATCATATACTGTCATTTATTAAAATGTTTATTGTTCATTGTTCAAAAAAAATTACTATTCACCGTTCACTGTTCAAAAAAGTTCATTGTCATTCAATAGTCATTCATAGTCATACAATTGTTTACTGCCAACTGCCAACTGCTGACTGTGGACTGCCTACTGTTTACTGTTTATTGTTAGGCGATTTGCTTGTTTATCTTTCAACTTTTATCTTTTAAACTTCAAACTTTCAACTTTTATAGTTTATCTTCGCACAAAATTATTTTATGAATATTTTTGAATCAAAAGATATTGTAAAACAATATTCAAATTTTATTGCTCTAGATAAAGTAAGTGTTTCTATAAAAGAGGGTTCGGTATTTGGTATTTTAGGTCCAAATGGAGCCGGAAAAACTTCTTTTATCAGAATAATGAACCAAATTACAGCTCCCGACGAAGGTAAACTTTATTATAAAGGACAATCTTTGTTAGCTTCACATATTTCTGAATTTGGATATTTGCCCGAAGAACGTGGTTTGTATAAAAAAATGAAAGTAGGAGAACAAGTACTTTATTTAGCCATGTTAAGGGGGTTAAAGAGAGCCGAAGCACTTAAGAAATTAAAATACTGGTTCGAGAAATTTGAAATTCAGGCATGGTGGGGCAAAAAAGCCGAAGAACTTTCAAAAGGTATGCAACAAAAAATCCAATTTATTATTTCTGTTTTACACGAGCCAAAGTTTTTAATTTTCGATGAACCTTTTAGCGGTTTCGATCCTATAAATGTAAATATTTTAAAGCAGGAAATATTGAAAATGAAGGATAATGGTGCTACTATAATTCTTTCGACTCATAACATGGCTTCTGTTGAAGAACTATGCGATGATATTGTACTTATTAATAAAGCAAAAACTGTTTTAAGTGGTTCGGTTAACGAAATCCGAAAACAATATAAAGACAATACATTTACAGTTACTTTTTCGGGATTCGTAAATTTAATTGAAGCATCGTTACGACATCAGTATCAGATACTTTCGCATGACGAAAAAGAAAGTTTGCATATTATTAAATTCAAACTTTTAGATAACTCTGTAACAACAAACATGTTGCTAACCGGACTTTTGCCAATAGGTAACATTGTTTCTTTTAACGAAATACTTCCAACAATGAATGATATATTTATTAAAGTTGTTGAAGGTGCATTTAATAATGTAGTACCTAATGATACTCGCAATTAAATATGTTTTTATGAAATAATTGAATTAATAAAGAATAGTGAATTGGGTTATTAAGTTATTGGGTTATTAAGTTATTGGGTTATTAACATTTAATTGAAATTATGAATAGTTTTGAAGAATTAGAAGTTTATAAAAAAGCACGAGAACTTAGAATAAAAATTTCTGAGTTAGTAAAACATTTTCCTGCCGAAGAAAAATATAGACTTGTTGACCAATTAATTAGAGCATCAAGATCTGTTACAGCAAATATTGCAGAAGGATTTGGAAGGTTTCATTATCAAGAAAACATACAATTTTGTAGGCATTCAAGAGGTTCATTATTTGAAATTATAGATCATTTAATTTGTTCACTTGATGAAAAATATATTACTAATGAACAATATTTAAATTTAAAAAATGATACCCTTTTTGTAATTAAATTGTTAAACGGATATATTCTTTACCTTAAAAATGCGAAAAGTAAGTCTATTTCAAAAAACGATATTTCTGAAATAGATAATAACTTAATAACTAAATAACTAATATGAACAAAATATTTATAATAATTAAAAGAGAATTTCTTACCAGAGTTAAAAAACGCTCATTCATAATTATGACAGTTTTAGGTCCTATTTTAATGGCTGCTATGTTTATTGGTCCTGCATGGCTATCGCAAGTTGAAGATAACGAGCTTAAAACTATTGCTGTTATTGATAGCTCTAAAATTTTTGTTGGCTCTTTACCCGAAACTGATTTAATAAAATTCAAGTATATAAATAATCAGAAAATCAGCGATATTGAAAATAATTTTGCAACAAATAAATATTATGCACTATTGTTTATTCCACCTTCAGTACTCTCTTCACCAAATGTTGTTTTAACTTCAAACAAGCAACCAAGTTTAGCTGTCAGAATGCACATATCTAATTCTTTAAAACGCGATATTGAAAGTTTAAAATTGTTGAAAAGTAATATTGACCCGCAAGTTTTAAAATCAATTGAAACAAATGTAAACGTTAATATAACAAAAGTAAATGATGATGGTACTCGTGAAAAAAAATCAGCCGATTTACAAATGATACTCGGTATAGTTGGCGGAATGTTAATTTACTTTTTTATATTTATGTATGGAGCACAGGTAATGCGTGGTGTAATTGAAGAAAAATCGAGCCGCATTATCGAAATAATAATTTCTACTGTTAAACCATTTCAACTAATGATGGGAAAAATAGTAGGGATTGCATTTGTTGGGCTAACTCAATTTTTGTTATGGGTAATACTTACAATGACTATTGTTACAGCAGTAAAATCTGCCTTTTTTTCCGATATTAATTCTTATGAAAATATTCAGTCACAGAGTATTATGTCGAAAACCGAAGTTGCTGATAACACAAAAAAGGAAGATATTTCATACAACGATGTTAATGCGGTATTCGATTCAATAAAATCAATTGATTTTCCTGTTGTTATTGGTTCTTTTCTTTTCTTTTTCTTAATGGGATATTTATTATATGCTGCAATGTTTGCAGCAATTGGTTCGGCAGTTGATAGCGAAGCTGATACTCAACAGTTTATGATGCCGGTTACTATTCCCTTAATATTATCAATTGTTTTAATAGGAAATGTAACAAGCAACCCCGAAGGTCCAATTGCATTTTGGTTTTCAATAATTCCATTTACTTCACCAGTAGTTATGATGATGAGAATTCCATTTGGTGTACCATGGGGTGAAGTTATTTTGTCGGTTGTTTTATTGATTTCTTTTTTCATTTTTATGACCTGGTTAGCTGGTAAAATTTATCGTACAGGAATATTAATGTACGGGAAAAAGATTAACTATAAAGAATTATATAAATGGCTCAAATATAAAAATTACTAAACAGGGCTTCTAAAAATAGCTTTTTCTTTGTTTGACTTTAATTTTAAAATCCTAATTTACAAAAGAGATTACTCACATTTTAATTTTATTTTAAACGTGTTCGTGAGATCGCTTCGCTAAGTTCTTCGCTAATCACTCAGAATGACAAAAGGAAAACGCCTCGAAAAATCTAATTTTTAGAAACCCTCAAAAAAAGAGATTGGTTTGTGAGGACACGAACCAGAGAGTATTCGATATTTTTAAATGAAAAATATCGAATGTCGAATAATGAATGAAGAAGTGAAAAAAATATTGAATGTAAATAAAATATTAGATTTGTTCGTGGGACACGAAACAAGGTTTGGTGAGAATATTGAACATCGAATGATGAAGTTTAAAAATCAGAAATTGTTTATCTTGCTTATTATTCTAAACTAAAAAAAGAAAAATGAGAATAGCTGCAATTGATTTAGGTACAAATACTTTCAATTTGTTGGTTGCCGATGCCGATGATAAAAGTTATACTGAAGTATTACGCGATAAAAGAGTTGTGAAATTAGGACTTGGCGGAATAACAAAGAACACAATTTCTGAAGAAGCTATACAGCGTGGAATTTCGGCTATAAAAGATTATATCGAAATTATAGCACCGCTGACGGTTGATAAAATTCTTGCAGTTGCTACATCGGCAATTAGAAGTACTAATAATGGCTTGGAGTTTACAAAACTATTAAAAAATAAATTTAATTTAGATGTAAGAATAATTGGTGGCGATGAGGAAGCTGAACTTATTTATTATGGAATAAGAAGAGCTATTAATTTACAAACCCAAAATGTACTTATGCTTGATATTGGAGGTGGAAGCAATGAGTTTATTATTGGTAATGGCAATAGAATTTCGTGGAAACATAGTTTTACTTTAGGTATTGCACGATTGCTTGAAACATTTGAGCCATCAAATCCTCTGACTAATAATGAGATAGAAAATGTAATTTTATATTTCGAAAAAGAACTAAAACCACTTTTTGAAGCAATTAATATTTATCCTGTAAAAAAATTAGTTGGTTCTTCAGGTTCATTTGATACAATTGCAAATATTTGTAGTTTAATGAAATGTAATAAGGCATTAAATAATGAAAAAACATTTTTTGAGTTTAAAAAAAATGAATTAAACGAATTATGTAATAAAATTATTATTTCAACAACTAATGAAAGAATCGCTATGCCCGGTATGGATTTAATGCGAGTTGAAATGCTTCCTCTTGCAGCTTTGTTTATTAAATTTATTATTGCTCAAACAAATGTTACAGAAATAACCCAATCGGCTTACTCGATTAAAGAAGGTATTATTTTAAGTTATTCAGAAACTGAAAATTAAAAAATATTTCTTATTAAAATGGTCTGTGTGCCACAGACCACGGGAATGTGGGAATGTGTGTTCTTTATTTTGTTATACCAAACTCTTTTTGCACAACCGCACCTAATTCTTTTTCGAATTTAGAGAATTTTGATTGAAAAACAGCAAGATAAATTATCAGGGGAATTAATATTCCAAGTAATACGATACATAATGCAAAAAGAATTCTGCCACCCATTGTTGGAAAATTTCCAATAATTAAAATTCTGTTTTTCTTAAGAATAACATTTGCTCCAACACTCTTGCTTTTTGAAGCAATAAACATATTTTTTCTGAAGTCAACAAATTTATAATTTGGAAAATTTTCTGTTAACTTGCTTTTTAAAGTTTCAGTATTAACAGAATTTTCATTAATAAGTACTTTCATTAAATTAAGTTTTTTGTGTTTTCAAAAGTATATAATATTGGTTAAAAACAAAATAATTTATTATTTCTACAAAAATTTTGGTTTCAAAGTAAACATAATATACGCCCAGTGATTAAAACTGTTTTTATCGCCACCTGATAATGATTCTAAAGAACTTTGTGCAAATAAATATGAGTATCCAAGCTCAAGAGTCGCTTCTTTAGATAAATTGAATTTAGCACCTAAATCAATTTCTGAACCTAAAATTTTGTTGAGTGTTACATTATTTTTTATGTATTTATTTTGAAGCGAAAACAAATGATAATCAAGTAAAATGGTTGTGTTTTTACAACATTTATATGATAGCTTTAAGTAGATGTCTTGTAACCCAGCATTTCCATTGTTTTTTGCTAATGAGGTGAAATAATCCATGTTGCCATGAATGCCATGAGTAGTTCCATAAAGCGGGTCAAAAGCGTTTATTTTTTTGTTTGCAGTATCGGTTGCATCTGTTCCCGAAGCGTAAAATATTCCTGCTGTTGCAATAAAGTTTTTAATAATTGTATCTGTTAAATTCGCACTTAAATAATATGCCGCAATTTCTTTTCCTGTATTATTTTTTCCTGATTGATAAAAACATCTGCCTTGTAATAACAATGTGCTGAAAGGAATATCAAAACCACCTCCATAAGTATAACGCATATATATTGTAGCTTTTGTTCCGGCTTTTTGATAACCATCATTTATTCCAGCAATATTGGTTTTAATTTTTCCGAATGTTTTCGATAACCATAATATATTCAATAGTTTATAATTCTTATCGAGCAACGTGTAGTTATTTCCAAAATATTGGTCTGTTGAACTGTTATATGCCGAAACAAAGTCAATAATTGTATTGCTTTTGCAATATGTTAGCTTTAACGCATCATGTGGATTGCCATTTTGATTCCAGTTGTTATTGCTCATCAGAACTTTATCGTCAAAAAATAATTCCTGACGTCCCATTTTTACCCATAAGCTGTCGTATAATTTATACGATAGCCATGCTTCATAAACTGCTGTTGATGCCACATCTTCTTTAGGGATTTGGTCGCCCCATAAACGTACGTCTTGTAACGATAAACCTGCTTTGTATTTTTCGGCACTATAATTTAAATTTAATCTGGTTCTTTGGCTAATTAATACAGCAGGATCTTTTCTAAGTGAAACATTCAAAATAATTTCCCCCAAATCTA
>MENF01000231.1 GCA_001769035.1 Bacteroidetes bacterium GWA2_32_17 | reverse complement strand
TTCAACATGTTGCCCCGAATTTGATCCTACTAAATGGGATGATAAAACTTTCGAATGGGATAATAAAAAATTTATCAAAGATAAAGTATGTAGCATTTTATACATACCTGTTAATTTTGGAAAAGTAATGGCAAGCTTAAATGACAAAGTAGAAAAGGCAGGAGCTACAATGCCAGATTGTTTATGCCTATCAAATCATACATCTAGTTGGAAAATGGATATTTACCTTGCAGTTGATAAAGAAATATCTGGAGCCGAAAATACTACTTTAAGCGGAAAGTTTTATTGTAAAACTTATGAAGGATCTTTCAAAGAAACAGGAAAATGGTGTAAAGACTACGAAATTATTACTAAATCAAAAGGTTTAAAAATAAATAAAATGTTTATGTGGTATACCACATGTCCTAAATGCGCAAAAAAATATGGAAAAAACTACGTTGCTATTATTTCTAACGTTGAATAAGAAGGATAAAACGATTAAAGATTGCTAATCCAATCCATTAAAAAAACAATGGTAGAATTGTGAATCCCAATAACTATCTGGAGCCGGCCAAATTCATATTACATCCATAAACAAGAAATATTTGAATTGATTATTTCGAAACATGACTTTAAACCTTTTTCATTTATTTAGGTCTAAAAAAAAAATCGCAAAATGAAGGTAATAATAAATAAAATAGCGGCAATACTTTTTTCGACATTGCTATTACTTTCATCTACAGGTATTTTATTTATTCACCATCATTGCGAGCATTGTAAAGTTGACGATTGGCACTTATTTTCAACCATAAATTGCAAAACTGATATTTACCAGCCAGATTGTTGCTCTAAACAATATGTTGAAATAAATAGCCACAAAAAACCTTGCTGCTCAAACGAAGGGTTTTTCTTTAAAGTTGTAACATATAGCATATCAATTGATTTAAATACAATTCAAAATATTTTCGAATTTGAAAATATTGCAAATAATTATAATTTATCAAACACATTCATAATAAATTTAGGTTATTCACTTTCCGATAATTCACCACCACTTGCGAATAAGCCTATTTTTATATTAACAAATTCTATCAGGATTTGATTCTCGTTTCATTTTAATTTATTTTATTTTTTACTTTTTAAATTCATAATTTAATGAAACGAAAATTTATATTATTTTGTTTAAGTATATTGTTAAGTAATTGCATTTACGGTCAAAAATACATAAAAGGTAACGTATTTGAAAAACTTAAAGAAGGCGAACATACACAATTTTCGCCATTACCAAACGCTAGTTTAGTTTGGAAAGGAACCACAAACGGTACCGTTACTGACGTTAACGGAAAATTCAAATTATTAAAACCAGGCACTGGTCAACAATATTTAATTGTAAGCTACGTAGGTTATAAAACCGATACAATTAAAATTGCCGAATCGGAATCGGAAATAAATATTGTATTAAAAGAATCGAACGTTTTATCGGAAGTTGAAATAAAAGCCCGAAAAGAATCGGAATATATTGATAAAATAAAAACTATAAAAACCGAAGTAATTTCAACAGCTGGCTTGCAGCGACTTGCTTGTTGCAATCTTTCGGAAAGTTTCGAAAATAGTGGCACCGTTGATGTTTCATACTCTGATGCTGTTTCTGGAGCAAAGCAAATTCAAATGTTAGGATTGGCAGGTATTTATAGCCAAATGATGGCCGAAAACATTCCAATGATGCGTGGATTAGCTTCATCTTTTGGTTTATCTTTTGTACCTGGAACATGGATGGAATCAATTCAAGTCTCGAAAGGAACATCTTCTGTAATAAACGGCTTCGAATCAATTACAGGACAAATAAATGTTGAGTATAAAAAGCCACAACGTAGCGAAAAATTTTACGCAAACTTATATGGCAACAGTTCTGGAAAAGGAGAAGTAAATTTGTATAGTGCTCAAATAATAAATCCAAAACTTTCAACAATGACATTACTTCATGTTGAATCGCAAGCATTAAAAGTAGATATGAATAACGATTCATTTATTGACATTCCTATCAGCAAACAGATAAATTTTTATAACAGATGGACATACGAAAACGAAGGGAAAGGACATGTGCAATATGGAATAAAAATTTTATACGACGACAGAATGGGTGGGCAAATGGACTATTCGTTAAAAGATAAAGGCATAACAAATTCTTATGGAGTAGGTATAAAAACTCAACAATACGAATTAAGTGCAAAACACGGATTTATTTTAAACAAACCAAATACAAGTATTGGTATTCAAACAGTTGGCTCTTATTATAAACAAGATTCGTATTTTGGATTAAATGGTTATAACGCATCACAAAAAAGTTTTTACGGTAACATTATATACCAAACAATTTTAAAAACAACCGACCATAATTTAAGCGCTGGGGCAAGTTACATGTTTGATGGATATAATGAACATGCTGTAATTTCAACAATCGACAACAATTCAACAACTAACGAAAGTGTTCCTGGGGCATTTTTACAATACACTTACGACCACAATAAAATTTGGTCAATAATTGCTGGCTTAAGAGGCGATTACCACTCAGAATATGGACTATTTGTTACACCACGTTTACACTTTAAGTATAATGTTACAGAAAATTCAACTTTACGGTTATCTGTTGGTAGAGGTTATAGAAGTCCACATATAATTGCCGAAAACATAAGCCTTTTAGCAACATCGCGACAATGGATTTTTACCGAAAAATTAAAAGCCGAAGAAGCATGGAACTATGGAATAAGCTTTAATAACGACTTTGTATTATCAGACGAAAAAAAGATTTCGGTAAGTTTAGATGCTTTTAGAACATACTTTATTAACCAGGCCATTATTGACCTTGAAACTAATTTGCATAAAGTTATAGCATATAACTTAAATGGCAAAAGTTATAGCAATAGTTTTCAGGCAAACATTACATTTAAAGTTATTAAAAGATTAGAGTTTTCGTTAATTGGTAGATACAACGATGTAAAACAAACTTTCGAAAACAAATTAATGACTAAACCTATGGTTCCAATGTATAAAGGTTTAATTACAGCATCCTACTCAACAAAATTCGACAAATGGTCGTTTGATATTACTAATCAATTTATTGGCGAAACAAAATTACCACCAACAAACACAAACCCTTTAGAATATCAATTACAAGAATATGCACCTGCACATTATATTTTACACGCACAAATTACTCGCCGATTTAAACATTTTGATGTTTATGTTGGAGCCGAAAACATTACAAATTATGTTCAAAATAATCCAATAATTTCAGCAGCAGGACCATTTAACCAATACTTTGATTCATCAATTATTTGGGGTCCAATTTTTGGTAGAATGTATTATGCAGGAGTTCGTTTTAAAATTAATTAACAAAAATAAATTATCATGAAAAAATTAATCATTTTATTAATTGTTGTAACAACGTTTACGAATTTTTCGATAGCACAAAAAACTGCCGAAATTAAAATTCAAACCTCTGCACAATGCGGAATGTGTAAAGACAGAATTGAAAAAGCATTGTCGTACGAAAGCGGAATTGTAAAATCGGACCTCGATTTAGAAACAAAAATTGTAATTGTTGTTTACAAGCCAACAAAAACCAATCCCGATAAAATAAGAATTGCATTATCGAAAGTTGGATACCAAGCAGATGAATTTAAAGCCGACCCAATTGCTTACGAAAATTTACCAGCTTGCTGTAGATTACCAGAAGATGGAAAACCAGTTATTCACAACGAATAAAGTATTTTAACTTTAATAACACAAAAATTACAATTTAACACCTAAATTTTGGGGTTAGATTGCAATTTTGCTAATATTTTTTTTATTATCTTTGCTTAATGAAAATTTTTGGATATATCTTATCAATTTATATTTTAACATTACTTGCATACCCTTGCCAAGATGATTGCAGTTATTTATTAACAAATAACACAAATAATTCTGCAAACCATAATCACAACGAACAAGATTGTAATTCATGCTCTCCTTTCTGCACCTGTAATTGTTGCCATGTAAGCACTATAATTTCATTTAATGCAATAATTAATAAAGCTTCAACTATTCCTGTTTTAATTAATGTAATTTACAAAGAATCTTTTATTAAAGATATCTTTTTCACTATCTGGCAACCGCCAAAACTTTAATCCCTCTACAATCGCAAACGTCACGTTTGTGACTTGGCAATTAATTTTCTTTGTTGGGGAATTTCGATAAAAATCGTTACCAACAAAATCAATGTTATTTTATTAATTGATTAGTATAGGTTGTTATGATAGAAAAAATCATTAAGTTTTCGATAAATAATAAATTGGTAATCGGTTTATTTATTCTGGCATTAATTGCTTGGGGTATTTATTCGTTGAAAAAATTACCAATTGACGCAGTACCAGATATTACAAATAATCAGGTACAAATCATTTCCATTGCTCCAACATTAGCTGCAAATGAAGTAGAGCAATTTATTACAGCACCGATAGAAATATCGGTTGCTAATATTCCCGACAAGGTTGAATTACGTTCCATCTCACGTCTTGGACTGTCTGTGGTTACAGTAGTTTTTAATGATGATGTAGATATGTATTGGGCAAGACAGCAGATTTCTGAACGATTGAAAGAAGCCGAAGAAATGATTCCCGGAGGCTTAACTAAACCTCAATTGGCTCCTATTTCAACTGGTTTAAGTGAAATTTATCAGTACGTATTGCATGTCAAACCAGGATATGAAAACAAATTCAATGCAATGAAACTTCGTACAATTCAAGATTGGATAGTAAGACGTGAAATGCTGGGAACTCCGGGTGTGGCTGATGTAAATAGTTATGGTGGATTTCTGGAACAGTATGAAGTTTCCGTTAATCCCGATCAGTTGAAAGCAATGAATATCACCCTAAATGATATTTTCGCTGCCCTCGAAAAAAATAATCAGAATACAGGGAGTGCCTATATTGACAAGAAACCCCAGGCATATTTTATCAGGGGTATTGGTTTAGTAACTTCAATGGATGACATTGAAAATATAGTAGTAAAAACCACTGACCAAGATTTACCTGTATTAATAAAAGATGTTGCAAAGGTTCAACTTGGAAGTGCTCCCAGATACGGAGCTTTTATTGTCGATACCATAGGTGAAGCTGTTGGAGGTGTTGTAATGATGTTGAAGGGGAAAAATGCTTCTGAGGTTATTGGAGGTGTCAAAGAAAGAATACAGCTAATCGAAAAATCTTTACCTGAAGGTCTTGAAATTGAAGCTTTCTATGATCGTACAGAATTAGTTGACCGTGCTGTTGGAACAGTATCTAAAAACCTTATTGAAGGAGGATTAATTGTAATTTTTATTCTTGTTTTGTTACTGGGTAATTTAAGAGCTGGACTTATTGTTGCTTCGGTAATCCCATTATCAATGCTTTTTGCGATTTCACTTATGAATTTATTTGGAGTATCAGGAAACCTGATGAGCTTGGGAGCAATTGATTTCGGATTGATTGTAGATGGTGCGGTAATCATTGTCGAAAGCGTGGTACACCGAATAACACAAAGCAAAAACCATCATCCTGGGGTAATGAAATTGTCACGACAACAAATGGATGGAGAGGTATTAAGTTCTGCAAAAAGAATGATGAATTCGGCAACTTTTGGACAAGTAATTATTCTTATTGTTTATCTTCCAATATTGGCTTTAGTAGGAATAGAAGGCAAAATGTTTCGCCCGATGGCAGAAACTGTTAGCTTTGCAATTCTGGGTGCATTGATTCTTTCACTTACTTATGTCCCGGTAGCTTCATCTCTGTTCCTAAGTAGGAAAACAATACATAAACCAACATTTTCTGATAAGATAATGAATGTTCTTCACAAAGCTTTTGATTCTATATTAAACTATTCTTTAAAACATAAAATATCTATAGTGTTAATTTCGGTGGTCATGTTTCTTTCGAGTATATTTTTATTTAATTCACTTGGAGGCGAATTTATTCCTCAACTCGAAGAAGGCGATTTGGCAGCAGGTGTAATGACTTTACAAGGTGGTTCACTTTCAAACACCATTGAAACGGTTGAAAAAGCGAATAAAATCCTTATGTCAAAATTTCCAGAAGTAGAGCACGTTGTTTGTAAAATCGGAACCGGTGAAATTCCAACTGATCCCACCCCTATGGAAACAGGGGATTATATCATGGTAATGAAAGATAAAAAAGAATGGACAAGTGCATCTACAAGAGAAGAAATGATGGAAAAAATGCAACAAGAATTATCTGTATTAAAAGGAGTAGTATTTACTCTTCAGCAGCCTATTCAAATGCGTTTTAATGAACTTATGACCGGATCGAAACAAGATGTGGCTGTTAAAATATTCGGCGACAATCTTGACACTCTTGCTACAAATGGTGAAGATGTAGAAAATCTTATTCGGAATATAAAAGGTGTTGAAGATATAAATGTGGAAAAAGTAACCGGATCAGGTCAGGTACAAGTAAATTACGACAGAAAAAAGATGGCTCAATATGGGTTGAATATTGAAGATGTCAATTTGTTACTGAAAACTGCTTTTGCCGGTAGCACAGCCGGAGTTGTTTATGATGAAGAAAAACGTTTCGATTTAGTAGTCCGGTTTAACAGAGATTACAGAGATGACATTGAGTTTGTTAAAGGATTGTACATCCCTTTACCAAATGGTAACCAGATAACACTTGATCAGGTAGCCAGTATTGAAATAAAAACCGGTACTGCACAGGTATCCCGTGAAAGTACAAAACGCCGAATTACGATCCAGTTCAACGTTCGTAATAGAGACGTACAGTCCATTATTGAAGAAATAAAACCTATACTAGATAAAGGATTAAAACTTCCTCCAGGCTATTATATTACTTACGGAGGTCAGTTTGAAAACCTTGTTGCTGCAAACAAAAGACTTTCTGTTGCAGTTCCTGTGGCGCTACTTCTGATATTTATTCTTTTGTTTTTCGCTTTTAAATCGATGAAACAAACCTTGCTGATATTTTCAGCTGTTCCACTTTCAATGATTGGTGGCGTTGTTGCATTGTTTATCAGGGAAATGAATTTCAGTATCTCAGCAGGAGTGGGTTTCATCGCTTTGTTTGGTGTCGCTGTATTAAATGGAATTGTGCTTATAGCCGAATTTAACCGGCTTGAAAAAGAAGAAGAAATAGCAGATATTTATGAACGTGTTCGTAAAGGAATTAAATCTCGTTTCCGTCCGGTTCTAATGACAGCAGCTGTTGCATCACTTGGATTTTTACCAATGGCATTGTCTTCATCTGCCGGTGCTGAAGTTCAAAAACCTTTAGCGACTGTTGTTATCGGAGGACTGATTTCAGCTACTTTATTAACTTTGATTGTTCTGCCAGTTCTTTATATTATTTTTTCACGAAAAAGAAAAGTGAAATTACCTCCATTAGTAAAAACCATTTTATTGTTTTTATTTATTTCAGGAGTGGGTTTTATTAATACAGCACAAGCTCAGACTGGCGAAAAAAAACAATATACACTTGAACAGTTAATTCAAACTGCTTTAGCCAATAACGGATATATAAAATCAGCAGCATTGCAGATTGATTATCAAACAAAACTTAAAAATGCAAGTTGGGAATACGAAAAAACAAATTTCGATTATTCTTATGGGCAGACAAACTCCTTTGTTAAAGATAATGGTTTTACAATTTCTCAAACTTTTCCTTCATTATTCCAAAATGTAGGTCGTTCAAAACTGGGTAATGCTAATGTGAAAAATGCAGAATTAGGTTTAACCCTTACAAAAACTGAAATAATCAGTAATGTAAAATCCTTTTATGTTCAGCTTTTATATAACTATTCAAAGCTGAAATTGCTGAATTATCAGGATTCGCTATACGACAATTTCCTTAGAGCTGCTACACTAAAAACATCAAGTGGAGAAAGTCCATTACTCGAAAAAGTTACAGCCGAAACTCAATCTATGGAAATAAAAACTCTGATTAAACAGGTTCAGTCTGATATTTTGATTAATAAACAAAAATTGCAAATACTGATTAATGCAAAAGAACCGGTTGTAATTTCCGATACAGAATTATATAAAATTGGTTTTGCATTTAGTTTTGATAGTTCAGCAATAGCAAACAATCCATCACTTGCAATTATCAAACAACAAATCGAAATAAGCAAACGTGAAACTCAGGTTGAGAGATTAAAATTAATGCCTGATTTATCAGTAGGATATTTTAACCAGACTAACAAAGATATGGATAATGCATATCGTTTTACCGGAGTACAAGTTGGTGTAGCAATACCAATATTGTTTTTCTCACAGTCAGCAAAGATTCGTGCTAACAGAATTAATGAGCAGATTGCTCAAAATAATTTTGATTACTATAACATAGTTGCTCAAGGCGAGTTACAAACTTTAATGGAAGAATACTCCAAACTGAAGTCGAGTCTTGATTATTACGAAAACAATGCGATTAAACAATCAGATTTAATAATTGTGCAATCAGGAAAAAGTTACCTGGCAGGTAATATTGATTATGTGGAATATGTACTCAATCTAGACAAAGCATTGAGCATAAAATCAAATTACCTACAGACTTTGAATGACTATAACCAGTCAATTATTGCTATTGACAAACTATTAGGAAAATTAAATTAATCTAAAATCACTGAATTATGAACTTAATAACAAAATATAGAATGAACACAAAATTGTTTTTAATAATTCTCGCTTTTGGTATGTTTGCAGCAAGCTGTAGCAATAAAAGTGAATCAACCGAACAGTCTGGCGAGCATGAAGTGCTTCCTCCTGATGTTGTTGAAATGAACGATGCTCAATATAAAGCAGCAGGTATAGAACTTGGTACTGTTGAGAATAAAGTATTGAGTACCGAACTGAAAGTAAACGGGCTTGTAAGTGTTTCGCCGCAGAATCTCGTTTCTGTTTCTGCCATTATGGGAGGCTATATTAAAAGTACTGATCTGGTTCAGGGAAGTCCTGTCAGCAGAGGTCAGGTGATTGCAGTTATTGAGAACCCTGAATTTATAGAGTTGCAGCAAAATTATCTCGAAAATAAATCTAAACTTGAATATGCCGAAACTGAATATAACAGGCAAAAAGATCTGAATAAAGAAAACGTAAATTCAGCAAAAACATACCAGCTTACAATGTCTGATTACAAAACCTTGCAATCAAAATTATTTGCACTCGAACAGAAATTAAAATTAATTGGTATAGATGCAAAAAAACTTGAAGTTGATAAAATAAGCGGAACTGTTTCTATTTTTTCTCCTATTAATGGTTATGTGAAAGCAGTTAATGTAAATATTGGGAAGTATGTTAATCCTACTGATGTTATAGTTGAATTAGTGAATACACAAAATTTAACATTAGAACTAACCATGTTTGAAAAGGATATTGACAAGGTTTCTATCGGCCAGAAATTAAGTTTTAACATTCCTGATAAGCCTGCTAATAAAATGACTGCTGTTGTTTACCAGGTTGGCAAGACAATAAATGCTGACAAAACAATAAAAGTATATTGTAATGTGACTGCAGAATATAAAAACTTATTTCCGGGAATGTATGTAAATGCAACTATTGAAACTCAGAATGATTCAGTAATGGCTTTACCAAAGGATGCAGTGCTTTCTTTTGAAGATAAAAGTTATATTTTTATCTTTTCTGAAAGGAAGAAAGAAGGCGATAAGTTCGTTACTTTATTTAAGGCAATTGAAGTAGTAAAAGGAGTTACAGAAAATGGATATGTAGGAGTAGTTTTGCCAAAAGACTTTAACTTAACAGAGAGCAAAATTGTTATCAAAGGTGCGTATAATTTGCTGTCGGCATTAAAAAATGCAGGAGATATGGCTTGTTAACCATAACTACATTAAATCAACTATTTTAACTAAATCGTCGTTATTAAGCTTAACTACCATTCCCGAAGCTTTATTTTTTATAAGTAAATCGGAAATTTCTTTTTTATTTGTTATATCAATATGCGAAAGTTTAATTGGACAATTTAATTTTGAAAATAATTTTTCAAACTCGTTAATTGTTTTATCTACAGTTTCAACATTAAAAACTTCTTTACCCAACCACAATATCTCTTTTTGCAAATTGGTTGAATTATGTTTTAACCATGCAGGATAAGCAATTGATAGTGACGCACCGTGAGGGGTGTCATAAAGCAGCGAAATCACATGTCCAATATCATGCACTCCCCAATCGCCAGAGTTTCGTCCATAAAAAGTTAAACCATTTAATGCACAAGTTGATGCCCACATAGCTTTTGCTCGTAGTGTATAATCGCTTAAATTATTTAACAATTCTGGTCCAACTTGAGCTAATTCACGAATAATACTAACAACAAATCTATCCGATAAAGTTGAATCGCAGCCACCAAAATATGCTTCGAGCGAATGAGCAATAATATCGGCAATTCCATAACCAGTATAATCTTTATTAACTGAAACTGTAAATGAAGGGTCGCAAAACGAAACTTTAGGATAAATTAACGGTGAACCAAAACCTGTTTTTTCATTTGTTGTAGTATTTTGCAAAACAGCAAACTGATTCATTTCAGTACCTGTTGCAGCAAGAGTTAAAACAGTAATCAAAGGAAGTGCTTTAGTAGGTTTTACTTTATATTTCATTACATCCCATGGATTTAAATTTTCGGGAGTAGAAAGTGAAATTATTTTTGAAGAATCAATAACACTCCCCCCACCCACAGCTACAACAAATTCTACATTATTTTTTATTCCATAAGAAATTGCTTTCTCAACATCATCAACAATTGGGTTAGGTTTAATGCCTTCGAACTCAAAAATAGTTTTACCGCTTTTTACAAGTTGTTTTTTTACTTCGCTATATATTCCATTATTTTTTATTGAACCCTTGCCATAAACCATCAAAACTCTTGAGCCAAAATCTTTTAAATGCTCAGGAATTTGCTCACAAACATTTTTTCCAAAAACAAGACGAGTTGGATTGTTAACTATAAAATTTTGCATGTGTTTTTTTAAATTTCTTGTTTAAAAAAGTTCAAAAAGTTCATTGTTCTACGTTCACTGCCGACTGTTCACTGTTTACTGTTCACTGATCAAAAAACTCACTGTCATTCAATAGTCATACATAGTCATACAATTGTCAGCATTTGTAATGCAGTTAGAAAACAATTGTGTGACCATTGTATTAACTATTGTGTGACCATTGTATTAACTATTGTGTGACCATTGTTATTATTGTTCACTGTTTGCAGGTTTTTCTTCAATCTTGTTTTATCAATCCTTTCAATCTTTTTTCACAATCTTCACAATTTATTCCAATCTGCTATATTTTATGAATCACACCACAAATAGTATCTTTTTTAGCTCCGGTAACAGAAGAAAGCACATTTATTTCATTTCTTAATCGTAAAACTCCCAGAAAAGCAAAAATTATTGCCTCTTTAAATTCTACAATTTCTTTTGCCGGAATAACAAATTGATTTTTTGAATGTTTGCACATTACTTCAACTAAAAATTTATTTAAAGCACCACCTCCGGTTGTCAAAACAGAATGTTGCTTTTTTGGCAACACATCCGAAATTTGTATTGCAATGTGTTCGCATACAGTCATTAATCTATCTTCTATACAAATATTACTATTTGAAATTAAAGGTAAAAAATTAGCTTCAAACCATTCTCTGCCAAGAGACTTAGGAGGTTTTAAATTATAATAATCTAAAGCATTTAACTTTTCGAGTAATTCAATATTTATTTTACCTCTTGAAGCAATAACTCCATCTTTATCAAAATCTTTGCCTACAAACGATGCTAAAAAGTTAATTGCCATATTAACCGGACAAATATCAAATGCAATTCGCTTACCTTCTACATTATATGAAATATTTGCAATACCTCCAAGATTTAAACAAAAATCGTAATTATTAAAAAGCAGTTCATCGCCAATAGGAACAAGCGGTGCACCTTGCCCACCCATTGCTACATCTAAAGTTCTAAAATCGCTGATAGTAGTGATTCCGGTTGTTGCTGCAATAATATTTCCATCGCCAAGTTGGAAAGTAATTTTTTCGGCAGGATTATGAAAAATTGTATGCCCATGCGATGCTATAATGTCAACCTTTACAGGCACTCCATTAATAAATGTATTTACAAATTCTCCAAGAAAAAAACCATAATCTTTATGCAGTTTAATAAAATCATAAGAACCAAGTTTATTTGCATTTTTAAGTTTTTCTTTCCATTCGTGTGAATATGAATATGTTGCATATTTTAAAAGCTTATAATGCCATTCGGTTAATTTTTTTTCGAAAAGACATAAAGCAATATCAACACCATCAAGCGATGTACCCGACATAATACCTAAAGAATAAAGTTTATTAGTATTTTTCATCTGTTTATATTTTTTAGTTTACTGATACTCAATTTATTATATTTTTCAGATTGATGTAGATTGAAGAAGATTGATAGGATTGATGAAGACGTTCTTCAATCTTGTCTTCTCAATCTATTCAATCTTGTTTTTTCAATCCTTTCAATCTTATTTTCTCAATCTCATTCCTCAACCTCAACCTCAAATATAATCATTCCCTTGTGTGTCTTTATTTAGTCTTGGATGTTTCATCTGTTTATATTTTTATTAGACGCTGATTTACATTGATATTTATGATTTTATTTTCGCCACAGATTACGCAGATTACACAGAAAAACTATTTTCTTAATAATTAACACAGAAGAAACTACCAAAGGTAGTTTCATTTCTGTGTTAATTTGTGCAATCTGTGGCATATTGTCTTATATAATCATTCCCTTCCCACTCAATCGGGATAAATCGTGTGTCTTTTTAAGTCATGGATGTTTCATCTAAAAAATTTGATTTCTTATAATAAATAAAATTAATTATAATTATGAGTTTATAAAATTTAACAAATTTAATCGTTTTATTATTATATACATATACATAATTTCTTTTTTAATTTAAAAATAATTTTTTTTTTAACAATTTCATATATATCTTTGTATATAAAATGTAATAAATGAATACCGAATACGATGACTTAATTATATCGTTGAAAGACAAAATATTTAAGCTAATAGTTTTGGTAAACGAATTAAAAAATAAAAATAACGTTCTTTTAAAAAATAAGGCAGAGTTAGAGTTTCAACTCAATGAGAAAAATAAAATTATTTCTGAAGTTGAACGAAAATACAAAAACCTTAAAATTGGAAAATTGATAGATATTTCGGGCAAAGAAGTTAACGATGCCCGTCTAAAAATAAATAGAATTGTGCGGGAAGTTGATAATTGTATAGCTCTTTTAAATGATTAAAATGATAATATGAACGACGAAACACTCACTATAAGAGTAAATATTGCCGACAGGTATTATCCGCTTACAATAAAAAAGTTAGAAGAAGAAAAATTAAGAAAAGTAGCAAAGCGTATAAATGATAAAATATTGCAATTTAAAAAAATATATGCCGGAAAAGATGGACAAGATTTTTTAGCAATGGCAAGTTTGCAATATGTTACAAAATTATATGAGTTAGAAGCGAAACAAAATATTTCTTCTTTCGTAGAAAAGGTAAAAGAGATAGATAAAGAGTTGGAAGATTACCTGCTAAAAGAGCAGAACGTTCTTTAACATAAAACGATATAGCCCGCGCTAAATCTTTATTCGTTTTAAAAATCAACAGAATCAACTTTGGGGTGATTCTCGTGAAGCTTATGACAGGCTTCAACCTGCTTGCAGGATTCCCTAACCGGAACAGTAGAAGTCAGAAGCTGAAGGTAGCCCCACCCATGTGATATTGGGTTTTTATTAATGCTTAAAGAATTATAGTGCGGGTTTTTTTATTAATTTATATACTTAAAATTATGATTATTAATATTATTGTAGGAATTGTAGCATTAATTGTTGGTGGTTTTATATCTTACTTTGTTTGGGATAAAGCACTTGGAGCTAAATTAAAAAAAGTTCTTAAAGATGCCGAAACCGAAGGTGAAGTCATCAGAAAACAAAAAGAACTTTTAGCAAAAGAAAAGTTTCTTCAGCTTAAATCGGAGCATGAAAAATTTGTAAACGAAAAAAATTCAAAAATTCAACAAGCTGAACAAAGAACCGGACAAAAAGAATCTTCTATTAATCAAAAATTAGAAGAATTAAACAGGGGTAAACGAGAAGTTGAAAATCTTCAATCAAATTTAAAACTTCAATTAGAAAAAGTTGAAAAAAAGAAAGAAGAGTTTGACCGTCAAAGAAAAGAACATTTAGAAAAACTCGAGAAAATTAGCGGGCTTTCTTCCGAAGAAGCAAAATCGCAATTAGTTGAATCGTTAAAAGCCGAAGCTAAAACTTCTGCAATGGCTTTTATTAACGAATCGTTAGAAGAAGCTAAGATGACTGCTAATAAAGAATCGAAAAGAATTGTTATTCAAACAATTCAACGAGTTGCTTCGGAAGCCGCTGTAGAAAACAGCGTTACAGTATTTCATATTGAAAATGACGAAGTTAAAGGGCGTATTATCGGACGCGAAGGTCGAAATATTCGTGCTTTAGAAGCTGCCACCGGCGTTGAAATTATTGTTGACGACACCCCCGAATCTATTGTATTATCGGCATTTGACCCTTACCGAAGAGAAGTTGCACGTCTTGCACTTCATCAATTAATTACCGATGGCAGAATTCACCCGGCACGTATCGAAGAAGTAGTTGAAAAAGTTAAAAAGCAAGTCGAAGAAGAAATGATTGAAACCGGAAAACGTACAACTATTGATTTAGGAGTTCATGGACTTCATCCTGAGCTAATAAGATTGATTGGAAAAATGAAATACCGTTCTTCTTACGGACAAAATTTATTGCAACATTCACGCGAAACAGCTAACTTATGTGCTGTAATGGCTTCGGAATTAGGATTAAACCCAACTGCTGCAAAACGTGCCGGTTTATTGCACGACATAGGTAAAGTTTCTGACGAAAATCCCGATTTACCTCATGCTTTACTTGGTATGAGCATTGCCGAGCGTTGTAAAGAAAAATCAGAGATTTGCAATGCAATTGGTGCTCACCACGACGAAGTTGAGATGAATAATCTTCTATCGCCTATTATTCAGGTTTGCGATGCAATTAGTGGTGCCCGCCCTGGTGCCCGCCGCGAAGTTGCCGAATCGTATGTAAAACGATTAAAAGATTTAGAAAATTTAGCTCTTTCATACCCCGGCGTATTAAAAACTTATGCAATTCAAGCAGGAAGAGAATTGCGGGTAATTGTTGGCAGCGAAAAAATAAGCGATAAAGATGCTGAAACATTATCAAACGACCTTGCACGCAGAATTCAGGAAGAATTAACTTATCCCGGACAAATTAGAATTACTGTTATTCGCGAAACAAGAGCTGTTGCTTATGCTAAATAAAATTTTAAATTATTAAACGATGATAACCGGTTAAAAACGTTTTTTATTGTGACAATAAGGCAATTGCAAATTTACTGATAAAGACGAAATAAACGCAATTGCGTTTATACAATAGTTACCAACAAGCCTTGCAAAAAGACAACAACTGAATGAAACTTGACAATAAAACATATTTTGACAAGAAAAAAGAACTAATCGAAATGACCGCCGACCACACCTGCCGACCTAATAAAGTTTTATTTTTTGCCGACACACATTTTTTGTTTTTTAAATGCAGTCACACATTGCACACATTGTCAAGCCCCACGAGCCAACTCTCAAACCAAAGCTTTGTCAAAGAGCTTGCAAAGCCAGACCAAGAGAAGAATTAGATGATATTATTTTTGATGAACTTGGTTTAACACAAGTAGAAAGAAACGAAGTGTACTGGAGTGTTGCCGAATTGGTAAAACAAAGATTAGATAAAGCAGCAATTAGATAACCATGGTTTACAAACTATATGATTTATCAGAACAAGAAATAAAAATAATAGAAGGAAAATAATGAAATAATACTTGAAAAATATTTTCATTCGTTTTTTTATATAAAAATCGTAAATTTGCTAAAAGAAGAATTGACTGAAAAATATTTTTTAGCAAAACAAACTGCTTTAGACGATTACCCTATTTTTATGGCAATAGCAGAAGACATTGGCTATGATGCCACAGGTAGAAATACGAATAACAACGAATTAACAGAAATAGGAATTGAACTTTCAAAGTTTATTGTTCATATAAACAAAACAGAAAAATAAAGATGGAAAACACAAACATAATTATTTACCAAACCGAAGACGGAAACACAAAAATTGAAACTCGTTTAGAAGATGAAACAGTTTGGCTAACTATTGACCAAATGGCTGAACTTTTTCAAAAATCTCGTTCTACTATAAACGAACATATTTTAAATATTTATGAAGAAAAAGAACTTGACAATGAGCAATCTATGAGAAAAATCGGAAATTCCGATTTTTCTACCAAACCCACCAATTACTATAACCTTGACGTAATCATTTCAGTAGGCTATCGTGTAAAAAGCCAACAAGGTACAAAATTTCGTCAATGGGCTACTGCAAGACTTCGTGAATATATTGTAAAGGGTTTTACAATTAACGATGAATTACTGAAACAAGCAGGTGGTGGTAATTATTTTGATGAGTTACTGGCACGTATTCGTGATATTCGTTCGTCTGAAAAAGTTTTTTGGCGAAAAGTTTTAGATATTTATGCTACAAGTTTTGATTATGACCCCAAATCAGATATTTCTATACAGTTTTTTCAAACAGTGCAAAACAAAATGCACTGGGCAGCACACGGACACACAGCAGCCGAAATAATTTACCAACGCATAGATGCCAACAAAATAAATTTAGGACTTACTCATATAAAAGGTTTAAAACCAACCAAACAAGAAACGGAAATAGCCAAAAACTATTTGAATGAAGAAGAATTAAATGTACTGAACCGAATGGTAACGGCATATTTGGAGTTGGCAGAATTACAAGCACTAAATCGCAAGCCAATGTATATGAAAGATTGGATTGAACGTTTAGACGACTTTGTGAAAATGACAGGCAATAAAATTTTGCAAAATGCAGGAACAATAAGCCATCAACAAGCATTGAAAAAAGCAAATGCCGAATATGAAAAATACAAAGAGCTAACAAAAAACGAACTCTCAGAAGTCGAAAAGCACTTTGTAAAGCAAATAGAAACTACTGCTAAAAAACTTAACCCTAAAAAGCCAAAGAAATAATGGATGAAATCGACACCGTTTTAGCGGAACATTACGGTTTTACGGAGGAGGAGTTGGATTTTATCATCAATTATGACATCAAGTACAGGATGGGTAAGGAGTTGGAGAATGGGGTGGATGAGGAAAACTTAAATATAAACTAAGAACCATGGCTAAAAAAGAAAACCCGGAAGAAAAACGAAAATCACCACGCTATTATATGGAGTTAGCCATTGAGGCCATGAAAAGATCGATGGATGAACTCAATAAAGATGCACCCAGTCCGAGAGTCGGAGCAGTAGTTGTTTTTCCGGATGGCACTTACGAAACAGCATATCGTGGTGAATTCCGGGACGGCGATCATGCAGAATATACCTTGCTTGATAAAAAATTCCGTACCAAAGACCTGTCGGATTGCTGGCTTTTTGCCACACTTGAACCCTGCGGCCCGAAAGCCAGAAAATTCCCGAAACTATGCTGTGCAGAACGAATTGGTAATGCCCGCATAAGAAAAGTATGGTATGGTGTTCAGGAGTTAAACTCCAAAGCCAAAGGAGGCAAGAAACTTCTTGAAGAAGAGTACAAAGCAGAGGTACTTCCATTCGACAGGGATTTACACAAAGAAATACTGGCTTTTAATAAAGATTTCAACGATTGGGTAGAGGAAGAAAACCAAAGACGAAAAGAAGCTCTTAAAACAGTAACAGGCCCTTTACAAAATGCAGTTAAAAATACTGATATAAGTTTTCTTTCAAAAGATGCCCTTGAACTTTATATATTCAGGACCAAGAGAGAGTTTGCTTATGATTCAGACGAACTGAAAAATGACCTGATAAGTAAAGATTTACTTGAAGTAGATGAAAAAACTGGTGAAGCAAGACCAACCGGTGATTGTATTTTGTTGTTTGGTAAAAATCCACGTGATAAATTTCCACAGGTTTCTATAAAAGCAAAGGTTGACTACGGTGGTGGACAAGAACCCGATGCTGAAAGTTTTGATGATGCACTTGTTCTGATTCCTGACAAAGTCAAGGAATGGGCAAAAAAAGTGATTCCGGAAAGTATGGACAGGTCAAACTTTACAAGAGAAAAGGTATCCCATTTTCCCCCTGATGTAATTCGTGAAGCCATTATCAATGCAATAATTCATCGTGATTACAGTAATAAACGAGCAAAAGTAGAACTAGAAATTACTCCTGAAAAGATTGAAGTTCGTAGTCCTGGCGAACCAATTTCTCCAAACACGCTTAAGGACTTACAAAACTTCACTGCTATTTCACAAACCCGTAACCCTGAGTTAGCTTACATTTTTAATCTGATGAGATACATGGAAGAAACTGGTGTTGGCATGGACACTTATAGAACAATGAGAGAGAAATTTGATCTGCCATTGCCTGTTATTACATATCAGAAATCTAATTTAATTGTCACATTTCCAAGAACAATGGAAGCATTTAAGAAGATTAGTCATCATCCTAATGTTGCTAAACTTAATGATGCTCAATTAAAAGGTTATGAATGGCTTAAAACTGTTAGTGAAGCGAGTACCCGAGAATATTCATCTCACTTTATTATTGGCTATAAAACTGCCCAAAGACATCTTGCAGCAATGAAAGAACTTGGATTAATACGTGATAATGGCGAAGATGCTAATTCACCAAATTATAAATATATTGTAAATGAATAAGATAAAGAACTTGGACAAGAAGCTGGACATAGTGTCCAAGTAAGAGGTGAAAAAGATAGTATATGAGCTAAACTTGGACAAGAAGTTGGACATAGTGTCCAAGTAAGTCAATTAAATAAAGAAAGAACTGATGCAAGAAGTAAAGGATAAGATAGGAAACATAGAACTTTTGAAGCTACAGAAAACAGCTTTTTTTTGCAGTCGTTCAATTCCTGCGTCTGCTGTTTTAAAATGCTATGATTGGGCAATTCAACAACGAGAAGCTGGAAATTGTGTTATCAGCGGTTTTCATAGCCAGTTAGAGAAAGATGTATTTCATTATTTGCTTAAAGGAAATCAGGCAATAATTATAGCGGTAGCCCGTGGATTAAAAGAAAAAATTGAACCGGATCTTATAAAACCATTGGAGCAAGGAAGAATTTTACTCATCAGCCCTTTTGACAAGACAGTAAAACGAGTAACCGTGCAGACAGCGGAAATCAGAAATATAATGATGATTGAACTTGCTGACAATATTACAGTTGGCTACGCAAGTGAAGGAGGAAAACTTGAATCAATATTAAAAACAACAGAAAAAGAAATTATTAGATTAGTATGAGCCATCGCAGCATCCACACACATTGTCAAGCCCCCGCAAGCCCAAACTCAAAGCAAAGCCTGCCAAAGAGTGTGTCTGCCCCAACCCTTAGAGAATTTCAAAATTTTTATCCCCCTCTTTAAAGGAGAAATTAAAACACGCCAACCCACCTCCGGCCTTGACAAAAAAGAAATTAATGAAAGCATAGACAAGTTTAATATGAAAGTGCAATTTGACTCAAACACACGGACAGACAAGAATCGCCAGTGCATAACAGGCGGTATATTTTATTGCCGAGATAGTGCGGATTTCATCATTTTTGCATTTAATAAACTTTCGTGTAACTTGACAGGTCAGTGCTTCGAAATCGGCAACAAAAACTTACCGCCAAACCGTTACCCACTATTTGTAAAAAACTTCAAAATATTTGGAATTTTAAAATAAATGTAGTTACTTTGTAATTACAAAACATTTTAACATGGACATTTCAGTAATATCAATAGGAAATTCAAAGGGAATTAGGCTAAGTAAAACCCTTTTAGAAAAATATAATATCATGGACACAGTCGAATTGATATTGGAAAAAGGCTATATAATAATTAGACCTAAAAAATCACCAAGAAAAGGATGGGAAAAATCTTTTAAAAATATGCATACCAATGGTGACGACAAGCAATTAATGGTGGACATATTTGAAAACGAAAATTTTGAAGAATGGAACTAACGCAATATCAAATTGTTTTAGTCAACCTTGACCCGACAATTGGAAGTGAAATAAAAAAAACACGGGCTTGTGTAATAATTTCACCAGACGAAATGAATAAATATTTGCAGACTGTTACTATTGCACCTATGACAAGCCAATCAAAACCTTATCCAACACGAATTGAAGTAAAACACAACAGTAAAAAAGGTTGGATTGTATTAGATCAAATACTGACAATTGACAAACAGAGAATTTTAAAAGTGTTGGATAAATTAACTTCCAAGGAAATTTTAAAGCTTAAGCTGACAATAAAAGAAACTTTCGTTGCCTAAAAAACAAACAGTGGGTAATCGAGTAGGCTGCCCCGCCAGAATCCCGAAAACTTTCGCATTGTCGTCAAGTTAAGGATTGAATTTATGGGCTAAAGCCCGCATCAGATGTGGCATTCAAACCCCCAACATAAATGTCTCATGATTACCCACAAATATCGTTCTTTGAAATACACAATAGGATGTTAGTAAAAAGACAAATGTAGAAGTTTTTCGTGAATGAAAAAAT
>MENF01000230.1 GCA_001769035.1 Bacteroidetes bacterium GWA2_32_17 | reverse complement strand
ATGTTGGTATTAATACCTTAACCCCAGGCTCAGAGCTTGATGTAAAAGGCACATTACGTTTGTCTGGTTCTACTTCGGGTTATGTGGGCTTTGCCCCTGCTGCTGCTGCCGGTTCTACTACATATACCATGCCTTCGGCTGACGGTTCATCAGGACAGGTTTTGCAAACCAATGGTTCAGGTACGTTAAGCTGGTTAACTACTTCTACTCCTACCTCTGCATGGCAGCTTACAGGAAATACAGTTGGGGCAACAGGCAATTTTATCGGCACTATAGATGATTACGATGTAGTATTTAAAAGAAACAATGTACAATCCGGATTACTAAATGCTTCGCTTTATAATACATCATGGGGTGTAGGGGCATTAAACCCCAATACCACAGGTGGCAGCAATACTGCCATGGGAACTGAAGCACTTACAAATAACTTAACAGGGTTAGAAAATGTTGCCATTGGTAAATGGGCACTTTATAGTAACACTTCAGGATATATCAATACTGCCATAGGAACCGAAGCACTTTATTATAACACAACAGGAACTAACAATACTGCTACCGGATATGAGGCACTTTATAGCAATACCACTGGACTAGGGAATACCGCCTACGGAGTAGTTGCGATTTTTAACAACACTAGTGGAAACTATAATACCGCCATTGGTTTATCTACACTTTTTGACAATACCACTGGAACTGGAAATACTGGTGTCGGTAATGTTGCACTTGCATACACTACTGGAGATTACAATTCTGCTTTAGGTCGACGAGCACTTCTATGGAATACCAGCGGTAACTACAATACTGCTGTTGGAAATGACGCTGGGTATTATACTTCAAACGGTACAGGTAGCAATAATACGTTTATTGGGTATGGTACTATTGCAAATGGTGATTACAGCAACGCCACTGCTATTGGAAAAGGGGCTATAACTACTGCTCCTGGCTATGTTGTTATTGGTAGTACTACAGTATCTCAAATTGGTGGTTGGTTAGATTGGACTAATATGTCGGACGGACGCTTTAAAATTAATGTAACAGAAAATGTAAAAGGCTTGGAATTTATTAAAAAACTTCGCCCTGTAACATATCAGATGGATACAAAAGCTGCTGACGATTTTCTCATTCAAAATATGCCCGATAGTATTAAAACTGATCACCAGGCAGGAATGGATTTTGTTCCATCAACAGCCATTATTCACTCAGGTTTTATTGCGCAAGAAGTTGATTCAGCAGCACAGGCATGTGGGTTCGTATCTTCCATAGTACACACCCCTGCCGATAGCATTACTACTCCTTATGCATTGTCTTATGCAGAATTTGTTGTGCCACTTGTAAAAGCCGTGCAGGAGCAACAAAAAATGATAGATAGTTTGAAGCAGCGCCAGAATGTAACAGACAGTTTGCTGGTTGCTTTGCAGAGTTGCTGTACGCTGGGCTCAATCCAGAAAAATATACAAAACAATGATGACGACCAGTTGAATTTGCTGAGCAATCATAATATTGAACTTGCCAATAATGCTGTTCTTTATCAAAATGCCCCAAACCCTTTTAGCGATGGTACATCTATAAAATACTTTGTGCCCGGTAATGCAGATGCTCAAATTGTTTTTTATGATGAATATGGCAGTCAGCTAAAAGTATTTAAAATTGAAGAAAAAGGAATAGGGCAGTTAAACGTTTCCGCTTCAAATCTTGCAGCAGGCATGTATTCTTATTCCCTCATTGTGAACGGAAAAGTAGCTGATACAAAGAAAATGCTTAAGCAATAATCATAAAAATGCAAAAAGCCCATTAGAAAACGTCATTGCGAGAGAGGAACAACCGAAGCAATCTAATTAAGATGAGCTTTTTGTTTTATTTAGAAATGATACTACTTTTGATAATATAAATTACTAAAACAAATTGAAATGAAAAACATAATACTTATTGCTGTATTTGCATTTAGCTTGAATGTAAGTGCACAGATTATTTTAGAACAAACTTATGATAGCGCTTCCACTATCGCAGGCAGTATTAATGGGGGTATATTGAGCCAATTAATGATTGTAAATTTTGAAGTATCTGGCGAAAGATATGTTAAAATAAATAGATTAGGAGAAAATATTAGTGTCTATGATATGAATCATGCTTTACTTAAAACCATTTCACTTGCAAATTTACCTTTGAACGGTGGAGGAAAAATCGGCGATATTCTTTATTTATCCGAGCAGTTGTTTGATACAGACTCGGGATTAGAATTTATGTATCCAATACAACTTTTGGGCGCTAATTTTTATACTGGTATTTATAATGAAGATGGCTCTTTAATTTTTTCAGATTCATGTGCCCCAGTTATAAAGGTTAATACTCCTCAACAACAATATCCTATTTATAATACTTTGCAAGGAACAATAATGATTTTTAGTTGTCCTAATTTTCAAGCAAAAGTATACAGATTACCGGGTACATTAAGCGCAGGTATAGAGCAGGCAAACGGGCAGTTAATGCAAATGCAAAACGGGCAATTTAGTAACCTGTACCCCAACCCAAGTAATGGCTCGGTAACTTTACAATACGAATTGCCTAAAGGAGAAAAGGATGGTGAACTAATTTTGTATAATATGCAAGGAGCAGAAGTAAAGCGGTATAAAGTAGATAATACATTTAAAGATATACTGCTTGATAATACGCAATTACCGGCAGGCACTTATTTTTATCAGTTGCAAACGAGTAAAGGGAGTGTGGGTACAAAGAAGATGGTGGTTGTAAAATAAAAAAAATGTCTGAACTATGATTTATAAGATTAAAGGATATTAGGATTAAAAATCCTACAAATTAAAGTAAAACAATAAATAATGTCCAAATTGTTCAAATCCTAAAATCATCAAATCCTATAAATCATAGTTCAGACAATAAACGGTAAACAAATTTTGAACATGCTTTTATTGTTTTTTATGATATGTACGGAAAAGAATTAAAGAAAACTGCTCTTGCAACAAAGGGTTTTGGTAACATAAATGCAAATACCGAAAATCTTGCTTCGGGTATTTATTCTTATTCACTAATTGTAAACGATAAAGTAATTGATACAAAAAAGATGCTCAAGCAATAATCAAAAAAATGCAAAAAGCTCATTCTTAATAAATAGGATGGGCTTTTTGTTTTCTTTAAAAAATAATATTACTTTTATATAAACTTTTTAAAACAAACTGAAATGAAAAATATAATACTTATTGCACTAATTACATTTGGAATTAATGCAACAGCACAAATTACTTTGGAGCAAACTTATGATAGTGCCTCTAATTATTCCCTAACAAGCGAGCTAATGATAGTAAATTTTGAAGTATCCGGCGAACGATATGTAAGAATTAACATGGCGGGAAAGACAATAGATATTTATGACCTGAATCACTCGTTAATAAAGTCAATTTCCTATGCAGGTTTTCCTCCAAATAATAATGGTATAGCACATATAATGTATTTCTCTGAGAACTTATTTAATATTGATTCCAAAATGGAATTTATGTATGTTAATTTTTATGGCAACCCTTCTATTGTCAACACGCGAATATATAATGAGGATGGTACTTTAATTTTCCAGGCAGATAGTATGGCTCCGCTGGTAACAGTTTATATACCACAGCAACAGTTTCCGATTTATAATACTACACAGGGTGCAAAAATGATATTAAGCAATCAGTTTGGTGGAAAAGCAAAAGTTTACAGCCTGCCTGGCACATTAAGCACTGCTATAGAGCAAGCAAACGGGCAACTAATGCAGCCAAACGGAACTTTTGGTATCCTTTACCCTAACCCCAGCAATGGTGCAGTAACACTTGAGTATGAATTGCCCAAAGGAGAACAGGATGGTGAACTAATTTTGTACAATATGCAAGGTGCCGAAGTTAAGCGTTACAAAGTAGATAACACCTTTAAAGATATACTGCTTGATAATACTGCTTTGCCCGCAGGCACTTATTTTTACTCGTTGCAAACTAAAAAAGGTGCAGTGGGAACAAAAAAGATGGTGGTTGTTAAATAAAGCTCCAAGGATCAAATTCCAAATTTCAAATTCCAAATCATCTAATAATAAAAAAAGTTGCCTTATGCAGCTTTTTTTATTTCATACTTTCGTTAAATTCTTTAGCAATAAGATAAATAGATTCTTTAATAGGTTTGAAATTGTAATTTAACAAGTCGTTAATTTTATTATTAGAATAATTAAGTTTTTTATTTGCAATTCGAGCCAAATCGGAAGAAATTGCAACGCTTTTACCAAAAAACAATGAATTAATTGAGTTTAATTTATTCATTATATTTAATAAGTTCTCTGAAACTTCTTTTGATGGAATCTTTCTATTTAGCGATTCAGCTATCATTGTTAGTAAATGTTTATATTCAATATTTTCTGATGACACTATAAATCTTTCTCCACTAACATTTGAATTTAGGGTAAGTTGTTTTACAATTTCTGCTACATCGCTAACATCAACAAAACCTGAACTTCCGGAGGTGTAATATTTTAAACCTTTATTTACTTTTGTAAATATTGATGAAAAATCAGTTTTCCAGTTGCCTGAACCAACCAATACAGATGGGTTAACTATTACACAAGACAAACCTTCCGAAACACCACGCCATACTTGCAATTCGGAATAATATTTAGAAATAGAGTAGGCAGAATTTCCCTTGTTATTAAGCCACTCGGTATTTTCATTAATTAACTCACTATTTTCGGTACTACCTATTGCGGCAATAGAACTGATATGACAAAACCGTTTAACATTATTAGAAATAGAAGCATCAATTAAATTTGAAGTTCCTTTAACATTATCATTAGTTACAGATTTTGAACCTTGCTGAGCAAACGAAACAATTGCAGCAGAATTAATAACATGGTTAATTCCAGAAAGGCTTTCTAACAATATACCATAATCTAATATATCGCCATTAACCCATTCAATTTTATTATAAAAATCGGAAACCCCATATTTTAATAAAGTTTTTTTAAGAAAATCGGTTGAACTGTTTTTACGTTTTAATACCCTAATTGCTTTGCCATCGCAAGCTAATTTTGCAATTATATGTGCACCCAAAAAGCCAGTTCCACCGGTTACAAAAATCATATTGCAAAGTAATAAAAAATATTTTATTTAAAACATGTTTATAATTCAACCTTAAATCCGCAATCATTCTCGAAAGCTATTCAATCCAACACCTTTCGATTTCGCTCAAGGTGACTGTCAGGCTGAGCGGAGTCGAAGCCTAACTTTACAATCGCCATAATGCTTGCGGATTTAAGGATTCAATTTTAGGCAATTATTTTGGATTGCTTATCTTTGCAAAAATGAACTTAACACAAAAATATTTCACATTAGTTTTTTTATTTTTAATTGCTTTTTTTTATAAAGGTATTTCGCAGTCTTTATTTTTAAACAATGATAAAAACTCTACGATATGTTATGAATATAACATATATCAGAACCCTAATAATCACACAAATATTCGCCCTTTATTAATTAATGAAGTTTACAATTCGAATTATTTTGATTCATCATATTTTAAAGTAAACAACAACAAAACTTTTAATTGGCTTACAAACAAAAATCTTATTTATTTAAAAAATAAAAATAATGGACTAATTATTAATCCTGTTCTAACTAATTTATATAATTCCGACAATAAATATTTTACCGAAAATGGTTTACAAACAAATGCATGGTTAGGAAAAAATATCGCGTTCTCTTTAACTTATTCTTATATTGCTTTTAAACCAAGTAATGAAGTAAAATCATTTTCCGATTCAACAGGATTTGTTCCTCATTTTGGTAAAGCTGATATTAGCAACGAATACACATTATTACATAATGTTACAGGTTCTGTTTCATGGCAGGTAGCCGATTTTATGAATTTGCAAATTGGACGAGATAAATCGTTTTGGGGCGATGGTTACCGTTCTCTATTATTATCGGACAATTCAAACGCTTACCCGTTTTTTAAAGGAACTGTAAATATTTGGAAAGTAAAATACGTTATTCTGTATTCGTTTTTAAAGGAAAGAAAGTTTTCAGATAATAATTCTCCTCTCGAAAACAAATATTCAGCATCGCACATTTTAAGCTGGAATATTGGCAAACGATTAAATTTTAATATGTTCGAAACGGTAATTTGGAAAGGAAAAGACTCACTTGGGAACCGAGGGTTTGATGTGAATTACTTAAATCCTATTATTTTTTATCGTCCTGTAGAATTTTCGCTTGGCTCGCCCGATAATGTAATTATGGGCTTTGGTGGAAGATTGAGATTATTTAAAACCACACATTTATATGGACAGTTTTTGTTAGACGAATTTAAACTTTCTGAATTAAAAGCTAATAAAGGATGGTGGGCAAATAAATTTGGAATTCAAGCCGGAATAAAAACATTTAATCTTTTTAGAATAAAAAATCTTTATGCATTATGCGAAGTAAATGTTGTTAAACCTTTCACTTATTCTCATACGAGCTATATGGATAATTATGGAAATTATTCACAACCTCTAGCTCACCCTTTGGGTGCAAACTTTGCCGAGGGAATTGCAAATATTCGTTATCAAAAAAACAGGTGGGAAATAAATTCATTAGTTAAAATTTATGTCATTGGCGTTGATTATGATACCATAAATGCCGGTAACAATATATACAGATCGTATTTAGACAATGTTAATGAATATGGGAATAAACTATTTCAGGGCGATAAACATAAAATTACTTCAATTGAAATAACTATGGGTTATATTTTAAATCCCAAATGGCAATTATCGGTCAGAATAGGTTTTAGAAGAATAATGGAACATCTATACAATCACACTAGTTTTAATACTTATCAAAACACGATATTTTTTGGTTTATATACTGCTATTGGCAACAGAGAAGGACTTTATTAGTTTAAAGTTGAAAGTTAAAAAGCGAAAAGTAGAAAGTGAAAAGTTTGAAATCATGATTCCTATAAATTCTCTTGCCACTCTTGCAAAAAATGCTGAAACAAATAACAAAGCATTTTTTAAAAACATTAAACCAAAACAATCACACAAAACAGACGAGTTATTTCACAAAATAAATGATGAAGTTTTTTCAAAAATTAATTGTTTAGAATGTGCAAATTGTTGCAAAACACTCGGTCCTCGTTTTTCGGAAAGAGATATAAGTCGTATTTCAAAAAAAATGAATATTAAGCCTTCGGCTTTTGCAAGCAAATATTTGATAATTGATGAAGATGACGATTACATTTTTAAAACAATACCATGTCCCTTTTTAGATTCAGAAAACTATTGTGCAATATACGAATACAGACCTAAAGCATGTAGTGATTATCCGCACACACAACAACCTGAAATTTTAAAGAAACAAAAAATTACAATAAAAAATTCTTTTACCTGCCCAGCAGTGTTTGAGGTTTTAGAGAAAGTAAAACAAATTTGGGAATAATTATTCTTTAACAAATTTGCTATTAAATAGGCCATTGTTCCCAAATGCTTTTATTGTATAAAAGCCATCAGGTAAATTAGAAATATTTATTGAAGAAGTTTTTTCTGAATTAATATTTAATTTATTAGAATAAACTAATTTTCCTGTAATATTATAAATTTCAATATTTCCATTCCAATTTTCAATATCATTCAAAGAAATAAACAGCTTGTCTTTTACAGGATTTGGATATATCTCAATATTTCTGTTAAGTGTTACAGAATTTACTCCTATTATTTTTGTTTCATAATTAGCATCAAATCCTTGACCTTGATTTGACTCGTTTGAAGTAAAAGTAAGAAAAAGTTTATCACCGGAAGATATAATTACAGGAGGTAATTGGTTGCCAGAATACTTACCAATTAAAGGAGCACTTGCATCGGCACCATCGAAAACCGAAACAAAATCGGCATTTGCTTGCGTGTTAAATGTTGTAAAAGTTAAGGTAATCTTTTCAATGCTGTCAGGAGCAATAAGCCAATCGCAATTTGTATTATTCCAATAATATGAATAACTACTGCCATCTCCGAAAGATCTTGAATAATCAGTCATAACTCTACCACCGGCACAATATGGAGAATTATAAGGCATAATGTTAGCAACCGCACCTTGGTCATTGTTAAAACTATAACCACCAGGAGTTAAATCGTTATAATAGAAATATCCATTTGAAGAACCACTCCAACCCCAATTAAAATGATAAAAACATGTATCCTGATAACCGTCGCAAATCCATGCATGTCCACCATCCATTCCTGAACCACTATATACAATAGGATGATGCATATCTAAATTGTCTCGAATTAACACATCCCATTCTTTATCTGTATAATGTTTACGATCTAAGTATGCGACTGCCGGATGATAACGAAAATAATGCATTAATGCATAAGGAACTAATTCAGTCATTGTGCCCGATTCATTTGGACCATAATTCATAAAAATTGTTACTCCACAATGAAACATAAGTTCCGAAATAGCATCAGCACTCGTACTATTTGCATAAGTAGTCATACTGTCCCAGCGATAATAAGTATCTTCAAATTTAATATTAACATCGCCGGTATAAAGTATCGAATCATTTCCTCTTTCGGGATAATTATAATATTTCATGGCTTGTGCCATAGCAGTTGCAACACAACCTGTAACACAATGCCCACCAGGTCCTTGTGAATTGACAGGACAATCATTATTATAATTTATACCTTGATCCCAGCGTGTTGTAACAAAAGGTGCAACAGACTGAAGATATTTCTTTTGTGTTTTCAACATTTCTTGTTTATCGCTATACTTCGCCCATAAATTCTTATAACAACTTGCATTAGTTGAGTTTTTAATACTTTCAGAAATATTTTTCAACCAGTATTGAGCTGATTCAGGAATATTATCCAAATCAAATTTCGAATCGAAAGAATAACCAATAATTGGGAAAGCGTTATCATCGCCTGATACTATAACAAAACCCACTTTAGAAAATGTGCAAACCCAATATGAAGTTACATTTTTATAACTTATTGGATTAATTGTTATTGCTTTGTATTGAGGATAAATACCATAAACTCTAAAATATTGAGCCGAATAAAAGTTTTGTGCAATTAATTTAGCTTTTTCTAATGAAACCGGGTCTGAAAATGAGTGAATATTGCAAAATATTATTAATGATAAAGTTAAAAGTAGTCTCAATATTTTTTTCATAATATTAAATATTAATTACTTATATAATAACTGCACATAATTTAATATGTAAAAATATGGAATATTTTAAATTTATATATACTTTATTATCAAATTCTGCATAATAAAATGAAAAATATGCTAAATAAACATGAAAATTGTTTTTGTTAATAGAGTTTAGTAAGTTTGAATTTATAAGAAAAACTATAATTAATTAATGAAAAATTTAATATTTGTCTATATATTAACAATTTACAGTAGTGTGATTTTTTCTCAAACATCAACTGAAAATAAAATTAAGTATGCAGAAGATAAAATCACTACCTTTTCCGATAGTCAGATTTTTTACACTCAAAAACTCGAAGTGCTTAAAATGCAATGGATTAGAGATGAAATAAAGCAATATGGACTTCCAAAAATTTCGGGCGATGGAATGTTAATCAATCATTTGGCAATGTCGATGTTTTACGACGAAAAGCACGGTCAATCACAATGGGTAGTTCATATAATTTTACCCGATATTAAAAACGGAGTGCAAACCAGAACTAATGATTTTCGAAAAGATTCAATGATTATAAGCGGTACTCCAGGAAAAGAAGATTATTTTAATTCGGGTTATGATAGAGGTCATTTAGCAGCTTCGGCTGATTTTCGCTGGTCGAAAAGAGCTTTAAGCGAATCGTATTATTACTCAAACATGTCGCCTCAAAAACCAGAATTTAACCGTGGTAAATGGTCGCAATTAGAAGACTTTGTTAGGCAATACGTAATAGAGTCAAACGAACCTGTATTTGTTGTTACGGGTGGAATTTTAACAGATTCATTAAAAACAATAGGTAAAGAAAAAAAGATTTCGGTTCCTAAATATTATTACAAAATTATAGTTGATTTGAATGGAAATGAAAAAAAGGGAATTGCTTTTATAATGCTTAACGGAACAAACACAAAACCAATTATAAGCTATGCAGTTTCAATAGATAGCGTTGAGAAAGTAACAGGTATAGATTTTTTTGCATCACTACCCGATACGCTTGAAAACAGAATAGAAAAAATGTACAATATTGATTTGTGGCTTAACAAAGAGCAAGCGGGCGGAGTTAAACCATTAGAAGCCGAAGAACTTCCAAAAGGAGCAATAAATACTGTTGATGCAGAAAAATATTACGCTCAAAAAGCTACTGTTTGCGGAACTGTTGTTGCAGTTAAAGTTTTAAAAGACTCAAAAGGCATAGTTTATAATCTCGACCAGAAATTTCCATACCAGATATTTTCTTTTACAATATGGAAAACTAATATTGCAAACTTTAGTTACGACCCTGCATCAGTTTTGATGAGTAAAAAAATTTGCATAACAGGAACAATTGATAAATATCGCGATAAGCCAACAATGGAGTTAAAAAACGAAAAAGCAATTAAATTTTTAGAAGATGAAACCGACGATTAATCCACTACTTTCATTTTTTAAAAAAGGAGTAATTGAGGCAGGCTGCGACGAAGCCGGACGAGGATGTCTGGCAGGACCTGTTTTTGCAGCAGCAGTAATTTTACCAAAAAATGTAAACATTGTTGGGTTAAACGACTCTAAAAAATTATCAGAAAAACAACGTTACAATTTAAGAGAAGAAATTATAAAAACTGCAATTTGTTATTACGTTTCGCAAGTTGACAATAATGAAATAGATAAAATAAACATATTGTGGGCTTCGGTGTCAGCTATGCAAAAATCGTTAGATAAATTGCAAATTACTCCAGAACATATAATTGTAGATGGAAACAAGTTTAAACCTTATAAAAACATTCCATATACGTGCATAGTAAAAGGTGATGGAAAATATCAATCAATTGCAGCAGCATCAGTTCTTGCAAAAACTTTTAGAGACGATTACATGAAAGAACTGCATAACAAATTTCCAGATTATAATTGGCTAAAAAATAAAGGTTATCCAACTGCCGAACATATTTCAGCATTAATAAAATATGGTTCTACCCCATTTCACCGCAAAACATTTCACTTAAAAAGTGAGCAATTAAGTTTAAAGTTTTAACATTAACCTATATAGTGTCTGTCCATAAAGTCAAAGATTTTCAAAAATGAAAGCCCAAAACCTCAAGACCCAAGTTTCAAATCCCAAGCCCCAAACTTGGAATTTGGGATTTGGAATTTGGAGCTTTAAAGATTTTCAAAAATGAAAGCCCAAAACCTCAAGACCCAAGTTTCAAATCCCAAGCCCCAAACTTGGAATTTGGAGCTTTAAAGATTTTCAAAAATGAAAGCCCAAAATCTCAAGACCCAAGTTTCAAATCCCAAGCCCCAAACTTGGAATTTGGAATTTGGAGCTTTATACTATTATTACGATATTATAGACAAGCACTATATAGTATTTGTTACTATTCAACAACAAAAGTAAATATAAATTGTTTCATTGTTAAATTGCTAATTTTTGATTTGTGAATTGTATGAGTTGGTTGAGTTCTTTTGGAAGTTTTTGAAGTTCTCCGAAAATATAATCATACTCCTCACGGTTAAACCCTCAAGGTTTTGCAATGGCTTT
>MENF01000229.1 GCA_001769035.1 Bacteroidetes bacterium GWA2_32_17 | reverse complement strand
TTCTCTGCTACTGTATTTTTATTAACTTTGTGATGTTAATTTCTTATTTTATAATTGTGTGCATAGACAAGCTCCAAAGGAGAGGGGAGCCGAAAAGGTAATTCCGATAGCTATCGGAATCAAATTATTCCCTTTTGAAGTATATCGGAATCAATATACAAATAACAATAAGCAAGTGAAAAGTAAATTTGGTGTTTTGATTTTGGAAATTGTTATTTATTTGAAATTTGATATTTATATTTTGAGGTTTTCTTTATTTTTTGACTCTATTGGGATTTGAGTTAATAAATTCTTTCCAGCTTTTTGCTGAACTAACTTTATTTGTGCTTACAGGATTTTGAAAAAAGTGACAAATTGCTGCACCAAGTGCATCGGTAGCATCTAAAAACTTTGGCATTTCATTTATTTTTAATATTTTTTGTAACATCGAAGCAACCTGTTCTTTTGCGGCATTGCCATTACCTGTAATACTTTGTTTGATTTTTCGGGGTGCATATTCAAAAACAGGAATAGAATGTGAAATTGCAGCAGCAATGGCAGTTCCCTGAGCCCGCCCGAGTTTTAGCATTGATTGAACATTTTTGCCATAAAACGGAGCTTCAATTGCAAGTTCGTCGGGATGGTATTCGTTTATTAAGCCCGAAATTCTTTCGAAAATATGTTTTAACCTAACAAAATGGTCATCAAGTTTTTTTAATTCTATTACACCTATCGAAATTATAATTGGTTTATTTTGTTTAATTTCAATAATAGCATAGCCCATTATGTTTGTTCCGGGGTCTATTCCTAAAATTATTTTATCGGTTGACATTTAGTATAATGTTAAAAAGCTTTTTTAAAATTTGTTTTAGATAAAATTATACCCAAAACTATAAATATTAATCCAATAATTGTTGTGAGATGAATGTTTTCGTGTAAAAAAAATGAAATAAAAAAAATAGAAATAAATGGCGATAAATAAACCAACGAGCTAATTTTTTCGGGCGATGTAGCATAATGCAAAGCGGTTAACCATAGCACAAAAGTGATTCCCATCTCAAAAACCCCCACATAAATAGCGGCACACAAAGATGTTGAATTTTCAATTTTTATTTTTTCAAATAACAAATGATAAATTAAAATATAAATTGCACCAAATAAGAAATTAAGAAATAATTTTGGTGTCTCATGCCTTTTATCTTTCATATTTAGCAACCAAAATATAGCCCAAACAAATGAACTACCAATTGCAAGTATTATTCCTGTTGGACTTTGAATATTAAAATTAAACTTTCCCTGAAACGAAATAATAATAACCCCAACAAAACAAACAATTAATGCCAAAATAGCTTTAATAGATACTTTTTGACCTAAAAACGGAGCCGAAAGAATTACCAAAACAACAGGCCATGTATAATTTAATGGTTGAGCAATTTGTGCCGGTAGCAAACTATATGCTTTTAACAATATCATATAATATAAAAAGGGATTTAAAAATCCAAGAATTGCCGAGCTTGCATATTGTTTAATATTTGCTGTAATTGTTGAAAAAAAAGTATTTTGAATTATTAAAATTGCCAACAAAGCAACAACACTTGTAAACGTACTCACTAAAAGTAAGTTAGCAAAACTCATTCCTGCTAAAGCAGTTTTAAAAGCAGTAGCAATAGTTGACCAAAACAAAATTGCAGTAATTGCAAAAAGATATGCCTTAGTTTGTTTTTGCATTAAAATGGAGAACTGTCGTAAAAAAATAATTCTTCTTTTGAAATATTATCGCCTCTTAAAATTCTGAAGCGTTGACGGGCAATTGTAACATAAGTACTGCCTGGATGTTCATTCATAATTTTCTGATAATATTCCATCGCTTTAGTATTGTCGGATAAATACTTATCGTAAATTGTAGCTATATTAAAAATTGCATCATCGGCAAGAATGCCATAATTAAATTTTGTAGAAACCGTATCGAAATAAGCGATTGCCTTATTGTAATCGGCTTTTTTAAATGAGAGTTCGCCAAGTTTATAATAAGTATCGTCTAATATTTCGTTGCTTTTATAATTTGTTATAATACTGTCCAAAGTAAGTGAAGCTACGCTATCTTGATGCCTGAAAATAAGCATATCGGCTCTCGAAAAAACTTTTAAAGCTTCGCCTGTAGAATCGGAATTTAAATTGTCAGTAATTAAAAGTGAAAGCGTAAATGCATCATTAGCAATTAACTTTGATGTTGATGCTTTTAATACATCTAATTGTGCCTGTGCCCATAAAAAATCGCCGGAATAAAAGGCAACTTTAGCTTTTCTGAATTTTGCTTCGTGTCCTGTTGGTTCATTTTCAAATGCTTTTTCAACCTGGGCAAAATAAATAGTTGCACTCCAAATATCATTGTTAAATAATAAAATATCGCCTAAAAGTAATTTGCAATCAGCATTTTGAGAGGGAATTAAATAATTTGAGTTTATAGATTTTTCGAGACCTTGCGTTGCTTCGTCCGATTTGTTTAAATAAAATGCCTGAATATATGCTAATGCTTTAATTAGTGAAAAGGTTGATTTAGAATAACCAAGTTCGGAAAGAGAGTTTTTAATTTCGTTTTCTAAACTAATTATTTCTGAATTTTTAACTCTAGGTTGTTCTATTACTTTGCTGTAAAGTGTGTTTAAATATTCACTTCGTGCTTCTACAAACCAACTATTGTATTTTCCTTTGTCTATAACGTATTGGTATGCTTTTAATGCAATATCATAATCTTTATTATTAGTAGCTTGCTTGGCTAAATCCATTATTCGGTTTCCGTCCTCTTTAAGTCTTTTATCAAGAGCAACTGATTGTAAGAAAGCCAAATCGTATTTTTTTTCTTGTAAGAATAACCAAATTAACAATCCGCTGAATATTGTTTTATCTGGACTTTTTTGGATACGTTTTATTAATTGGTTTTTAAGTAAATCTTTTAAATTATTTTCTTTGTCGGTGTAAACTGTTGCTTGCAACCTATTTTGAACTGTTTGAATATAACCATCATGAATTTCAAGCAAATCTAAATATTCATTTATCATTTTATCCCACAATCGTTGTGCCTGATACAAATTGGCAAGCTCAAAGTTAAACCCATAAATATCTTTTAGCATTTTCCGACCTTTAAGATAAGTTTGCTCAGCCATAGTGAACTCAAATCGAGAAAGAAAAGAGTTAGCAAGATTAATAATTTGGTTATTATCTGGTTGTAATAGTTTAAGTGCTTTTTGAAATTCATCGTTTGCTTCGTTAATTTTATCTTCAATTTTATAAACATACCCTAAATCTACAATATAAGATAAATCGGAACTATTTTGGCGAATTTCTTTTTTTAAAATTTTTTCGGCTGTTTCAAAATCTTTTAATTCTACTAAACAATTTAAGTAGTAATTAAAATAAGTTTTACTTTTTTGAGAGTTGTACAAATCTAAAAAAATTGTTGATGCTTTGTCAAATTCCTTATTATTATAATATTGCAATGCTAATTGGTTTTGCTCATCAGGCGATTGGGCAAAAGTAATATTGAAAATGCTTGCAAATATTATAACAAAAATTGTTTTCGACATTGTAAAATTAAAATTATGCAAATGTAAGGTAAAACGTAATGACTAAAAAATAGCATTATACTTTGCACGGAGTAAATTATTAAATTTGAGTTTAGGTAAAGCATATAAAGGTATAGGGGATAACCCGCAGAACCCAAGTTCCAAGAATCCAAGCCCCAAATTTCAAATCCCAAATTCCAAGTTTGGGGCTTGGGATTTGAGACTTGGAGCTTGAGGTTTTGGGCTATTTCTTATAACTCTATACCTTATTTTATTCATGAAATACTAAAATTTATCCCGTTTGCAGTATAATATTGAATTGTTTTCAACAACAATACCTTACTTGGCATTGGTAAAATGTATAGATTTCATTTCTTTATTGTTAAAAAACTTTTGTATTTATAACTGATGATACGCATTTTTTTTATTCATTTGATAGCTGGATAATAATAGCAATTGTTCTGTTTCAATTGCCACGTCCTTTAGGGTGGACTATAAATTATAGCATATTCTATAGTAGGACTTCAGCTAAGCAGTTAAAAATTTAAAAATCACAAAAAAAAGTTCCCCCGCTATTTGTTATAGATAAAAAAGGTAAGTTCTCAATAATAGGTGGTATTATTTAAACAATAGAACATTTGAATATTTGAAAAACGTCATATTTCTGTTGAAATGTCTTTTTGTTATGATGGATATCTTGGTTTTAAATTATATTTCTTTTATCCCCGCCCTAAAGGACGAAGCAACTGATATGAACTACTATTGCTATGTTATTAACATTTCATGTTTTGTTTTATGCAAAATTATATTTATTTTTGCGTAACATCAGTTTATAAAAAACTTATAAACTTTTTGGTTGAATCAATTCTTCGTCTGTTAGCTATTGCAGGACAAACAGTTAGATGGTAGGCGTGGTATTTGACCAAAACATTGTATATTTGTGAGATAATATGAAACGAAACGACGTCATTTGAAGAATGGGAAAAAATTAAAAAAAATTAAAATGTTTGTTAACTCGCAAAATGCCATCGCAATTATTCGTATGGTTCACATTATCAGCATTATGTGTACATGATGCATAAAACATAAAAATAAATAAATAAAAAATTTTTATAAAATATTTAATTTTTGTAATGTTTTTTACAAATTTAATTTAATTTTGAAAAATAAATTATTCATTTTAATTTTGTTTATTATATTTGCTGATTAATAAAATAAATATTTTGATAATTAAAAATTTAATATTACATTCGTTGTTTGAATGGTAAAAATTACCTCACCAATGAAAAAACATATAATTACTTTTTTGTTTTTTACCCTATTAGGGTCGTGGACTTTTGCCGGTGAAATAGTTATTGAAGGAATATTTCAAGGTAAAAACCTTTATGTAATGAATCCATTTTCATCTTCTGGAGTTGGTTTTTGTGTATTTGAAGTAACTATTAATGGTAAAACATCAACCGACGAAATAAACTCAAGCGCATTTGAAATTGATTTATCTATATTTCAATTTAATGTAGGCGATAAAATTATAGTTGATATTAAACACAAAGACAATTGCATTCCTAAAGTTCTTAATCCAGAAGTTCTTAAGCCAAAAAGCACATTTACTGTTTCTTTAATTAATGTTGGTAAAGATGGAACCCTATCATGGTCAACTACAGGCGAAGCTGGTAAATTAACCTATGTTGCCGAACAATACAGATGGAATAAATGGGTAAAAGTTGGTGAAGTAGATGGAAAAGGAACACCATCTTCTAATTCTTATTCATTAAAAGTAAGCCCACACTCCGGAAATAATAAATTTAGAGTAAAACAAATTGATTATACTAAAAAACCTCGTTATAGCACCGAAGCCAATTTTAAATCAATGGCACCATCTGTTACAATTACATCTAAAAAATTTGAAACCGAAATTACGTTCTCTAACGAAACGATGTACGAAATTTATGATTATTACGGTAATCTTGTTTTAAAAGGAGTTGGCGATAAAGTAAATATCACAAGTTTAAAAAGAGGCGATTACTTTATTAATTTCGATAATACTATGGACCAATTTAAAAAGAAATAATAAAAGATATTTTCGATAAAAAGGGGAGTTTAAACTCCCTTTTTTTATTTTTATAAATTCCTTTAAGTAAAAACCTCAGTAATATCTTTACTATCCAAATAAAATGTTTTAATTCCTATTTCTTTTGCAGCTTCAATATTTGTTGTAGAATCGTCTATAAATAAAGTTTCATTTGGCAATATTGAAGCAGCAGATAAAGCATATTTAAAAATCTCGGAATCTGGTTTTACCATTTTTATTTGAAACGAAAACCATGCTTTATCAAACAATTTGTTAAAATCGGAATATCCGAAATTATTTTGTAAATCTTTTAAATATTTATTGTAATGAATAGAATTTGTGTTGCTTAATAAAAATATTCTGTAATTTGTTTTTAATTTTTCGAGTAATTTAATTCTTTTTATAGGCATGTCGAGTAAAAGTGCACTCCAAGCAAAATCTATTTGATGGTCGGTTAATTTTAAATTTGCGATTTTTCTGATTTCGTTTCTAAAATCATTATCCGAGATTTCACCTTTTTCCATTTTTAAAAGTAAATAGGACCCTTTCGATTTAAAAATGCAATCCTCAATATTTATAAAACCAAGCTTTTTAAAAGCATTTATACTAAGTTCAAAGTCAATATTTATAATAACTCCGCCATAATCAAAAATTATATTTTTTATGCCTTTTAAGTCAACCATTTCTTATTTATCTTTGAAATTTAAAAAGTAAAATTAAATTAATTTTTTTTATGCACGTAAAAGGCAAAAACTATAGAGCAATTAGGGCTGATAAAAAAAATAAATCTGTTCGTATTATTAATCAACTAAAAATACCGTTCGAATTTGAAATTATTGAAATTAATTCTTACAGTGAATTGGTTAATGCTATAAAAGATATGCGATTACGTGGTGCTCCATTGATTGGAGTAGCAGGTGCTTATGCGGTTTGGTTAGCATGCGTTGAAGCAATTGATAATAAAAATCCACAAAAGTTTTTAAAAGACGCATTTAAAAATATAATTACTGCGAGACCAACAGCGGTTAATTTAAAATTTGCGACATGCTATATATATAATAAGGTATTAATTGAAAAAAACTTTTCTAACTGGGAAAATGTGGCATATAAATTTGCAAATGAATATTATGAAAAAGAAATTGATAGTTTTCGTAAAATTGGCGAATACGGATTAGAAATAATTAAACAAATTGCAAAAAAGAAAAAAGGAAAAGTTGTAAATATTTTAACTCATTGCAATGCAGGTTGGTTAGCTTGTGGCGATTATGGAACAGCAACATCGCCGATTTATTTAGCTCATAAAAAAGGAATAAAAGTTCATGTTTGGATCGACGAAACTAGGCCACGATTTCAGGGAGCAAAATTAACTGCCTGGGAAATGTATAACGAAAAAGTTCCTTTTACAGTAATTACCGATAATACAGGTGGACATATAATGCAACAAGGATTAGTAGATATTGTGATTGTTGGTGCTGATAGAGTTGCTGCAAACGGCGATGTTGCAAATAAAATAGGAACCTATTTAAAAGCATTAGCAGCTTTCGACAACAATGTTCCGTTTTATGTTGCATTACCAGTAAGTACAATTGATTTTGAACTGAAAAAAGGAGTTGGAAATATAACAATTGAAAAAAGAAAAGCCGATGAAATTATCTTAATAGACGGGGTTAATAATAAAAGTAAAATTCGAAAAATAAATGTAATGCCAACAAATTACAAAACAGATAATTATGCCTTTGATGTAACACCATTTCGTTTAATAACAGGTTTAATTTCTGAAAAAGGTGTAATCAAAGCAAATACAAAAGATATTTCAAAATTGAAATAAAATGGAAGAAAATATTAAAAAAGAAGTTGCATATTTCATGCGACGCCTTTACAGAAAAGGTTTAACAACAAGTTTAGGAGGTAATATTAGTTGCAAGTATAACGATAAAATATTTATTACACCAAGTCAATTAGATAAAGGTCGAATAAATTCCGAGCATATTGGTATTGTTGATTTTGATGGAAACAATCTTACTCCATCTTTAAAGTTAAGTATGGAAACCCAGATGCACATTAGTGTTTATAAAAAAAGACCAGATGTAAATGCAATTGTTCATGCCCATCCACCCTGTTTATCGTTTTTTGCAGTATCCCGAAGAAAAATTAATAGTAAGCTATTAGGCGAATCTCGTACTTTATTAGGCGAACCCGCTTATGCAAAATATGCACTAATGGGCTCAAAAGAACTTGCTGAAATTGTTTCGAAAGCATCAAAATCAAGTAACATTGTTATTTTAGAAAATCATGGAGTATTAACGTTAGGAGAAAATTTAATAACATCTTTTGATAGAATTGAAGTAGGTGAAATAGCTGCCCGTTTAAGTTTATTTCAAAATATTCAAGGAAATGTTAGAGAATTGAATGAACAGCAATTAGCTGAAATAGACAACTTAATGAAAAGAACGCAATATTTTTATTAATAACGTTAAAAAATATTGATAAATTAATATGAAAATTGTAATATTGCAGTCCGAAAAATTTCAGGGCCCATAGCTCAGTTGGTTAGAGCACCTGACTCATAATCAGGGGGTCGTAGGATCGTACCCTACTGGGCCCACTTAAAAATCAAAAGGTTACATAAATTATATTTTGTAACCTTTTTTGTTTGCATATCAAAAACTTCAAAACCTAAAAAACTAATTTTTTGTATTTTGGATGAAATGTTTTTAATTTATTTACTTTTCTTCAATAATATTGTTATTCCATTGTTTATTCTCTGCTGTAATTTTTTTTCACTAACAGCAATTATAATATATACTGAAAACGGGACAAATTTTAATATTTCATCCCGCACAAGCAGGACAAAATGGCATAGAGGTATAAGAAAGAGCAGGTTATACCCTATACCTTTATACCCTATACCTTAAACTCAAATGTAATAATTAACCCGTTCAAAGTATAACATATATTTTCACAGCAATTTATAATACGTAAATTATGAATAAGTATTGCTTGTAAATTTTATTTTTTTATTATCAAGCTACAGATAATTCTGTTCATTATTTTTTTTGACTTTCTTCAAGTATCAAAGGTATATTTCTTTTCTTTTTAAGTTCAACTTGTATTTCCTTGCCAATGATTATATCTGCCGAATTTTTCAATCTATGAATTATCCAGCTATAAAATTAAATTCATTCGTAAAATTTTACGTATTTTTGTTGCCGTGAAAATCTATGGTAAAGCGATTTTTAAAAAATCAGAAAAATGAATTTTATTACCCAAAATAAAACTTTTAATATTTATTAACGTATAAAAACCTATAAAATTTTGTGTTTATGAAAAAATATACTTTTCTCACATTAATAGTCTTATTGTTTTTATTTTCAAATACTAAGGCTCAAGTTGGAACCGAATTTTGGTTTGCAGCTCCTGAAGTTACATCTGGACACAATGATTTAGGTCCAACATTACGATTTACAAACACATCTGCTACAACAGCAGCAAATGTTACGGTTACTCAACCGGCAAACGGAGCCTTTGTTATTACACCTACTCCAATAAATATTCTTGCAAACAGTTCCTACAGTTTAGTTTTAGATGCTGCACCTAATAGCTACAAAGCACTAATTGAAAATACACCAACGAACACAGTGCTTAATATGGGAATATTAATTACCTCTGATATTCCAATAACTGCTTATTATGAAGTAAACAACAATAATAATAATGAAATTTTTGCATTAAAAGGAGCAAATGCTTTAGGAACTGAGTTTTATATCCCAATAACCTTGAACAGTCCTACAGTTAATACTTTATATAACATGACAGGACTAACTCCTATTGCGATTTCAACCTTTGACATTGTTGCAACTCAGGACAATACAACAGTACAAATTTTTTCACATACCGCTGTAGATGGACATGCTGCTAATATTCCTTTTTTAATAACTTTAAACCGCGGACAAACATATTCCTGTGGATGGTCAGGTGCTAATTACGATAATCCTGCTTATCAGCCATCTGGAGCCGTTGTGTTATCAGATAAACCAATTGCAATTACAGTAAAGGAGGATTCGAAGAGGCATTTATTGAATGGTTGCTATGATTTAATTGGCGACCAAATTGTTCCTGTTGATATTATAGGAACAGATTATATTGTAATTAAAGGACAATTAAATGCCACTGCCGGTGAAAGTTTTTTTATATTGGCAACTCAAAATAATACAAAAGTTTATCTTGATGGTAATCCTGTAGCTGTTGCAACTTTATTTGCAGGACAAACTTATTTTCAGGATAATATAGTTAATCCCAGATATTACATTCATACGGATAAACCTGTTTACTGTACTCAGGTTACAGGGTTTGGATGTGAACTTGGTTCAGCCATATTACCACCATTAAATTGTGCAGGTTCTCCATCTGTAAGCTTTGTTAGATCTACAACTGAAGCATTCTATCTGAATATTATGGTTAAAGCGGGTTCCGAAGGAAATTTCACTTTAACAGGTGGCAGTAATCCTCTTTGTATTATAGCAGCAGACTTTGCGGCTGTTCCCGGAACAGGTGGAGTATGGCTTTCAACTTTCGGCAAATCATTTACTATAGCTGAAGTTCCCCAAGGAGTAGCTATGCAATTAACCAATTCTACGGATGTTTTTGGAATGGGTTTAATTAATGGTGCTGCTGCAACAGGTTGCCGTTTTGGATTCTTTTCTGAATATGTTGCTAATATATATGCAAATGCAGATATTGACCAAAATATTTGCAGTAACACAACTGCACAGTTAAATGGTTCTGTTACCGGTGGAGCTACTACCGGAATTTGGACTACTTCAGGTACCGGAACGTTTATCCCAAATGCTACTACCCTTGATGCTGTTTATACACCAAGCACTTCGGATACAACTGCTGGTTCGGTAACTTTAACATTAACATCTTCCAGTTCGTGCACACCTGTCAGTGATCAAATGGCACTTACTTTTTATGATGCTCCATGGATTGATGCCGGTCCGGATCAATCAGTATGCCGCAATAACCCCGATGTTAATATGGATGGTAACATAGCTAATTGTACAGGCGGGCAATGGTCGGGAGGTTTAGGAACATTCGCACCAAATAATACTACACTTAATGCTGTTTACACTCCAACAGCCGCTGAATTGCTTGCAGGAACTGTAACTTTGACTCTGACATCAACCGGCTATGGAACCTGTAACCCTGTAACTAACGATATTGTAATAACCTTTACAGATGCACCAACTGCTAATGCAGGTCCTGACGTTACTGTATGCGGAAATAATCCGGCAGTTTCTTTAAATGGTGCAGTTACTATTGCAACAGGCGGAATTTGGACTGGTGGTACAGGAAATTTTGTTCCTAATAATACTACACTTAGTACTCAATACACTCCTTCACCCGGTGAAATAAGCGCCGGAAGTGTTACTTTAACCCTTACTACAACCGGAAACGGAAACTGCTCTTCAGCCAGTGATAACATATTAATAACAATTTCTCCGGCTCCAACAGTAAGTGCCGATATTGACCAAACAAAATGTAAAAAT
>MENF01000228.1 GCA_001769035.1 Bacteroidetes bacterium GWA2_32_17 | reverse complement strand
GAGTTTACTGTAGTAAATGACTGTTTTCAAAACGAGTATAACGAAAAAATCGGACATTATGGACAAACACTAAATAGATGATTTAACTATTTTGGGAATAAGAATTTAATTTTATTATTTTTGTCACAGAATATGAAAACATACAATTATAATAAAGTGGTTAAGAAATCTGTGTTTATAGCCCAGTTTTCGTTATTCTCTTTTTGTTTTTTGTTTAGTTTTCAAAATACATTTGCCCAAAGTAAAACCATTGATTCTCTTAAACTTGTACTAAAGTCTGTTAAGCAAGACACAATTCGCTTGAGGTTACTTGATGAAATGGCTAAAGCTGAAAATGATGATTCGTTAAGTGATGTATATGATAAACAAATTGAAGCTCTTGCACAAAAAAATATTACAACAAATCCGCCGTCAATTTTAAAGAATAATTTTTTAAAATTCAAAGCCAATACAATTTATAGAAAAGGCATAAGGTGTTACAAACAAAGCGACTATTCTCATGCACTTGAATATTATAAACAAAGTTTGAAAATACGCGAAGAAATAGTTGATAAAATTGGTATTTCATATTCTTTAAATAGCATTGGACTTATTTATGCTAATCAGGGTAATTACACCATAGCTCTTGAAAATTACAACAAAAGCTTAAAAATAAGTAATGAACTAAATAATAAAAGTAGAATTTCTACTACATTATACAATATAGGGATTGTTTATTACAATCAGGGTGACATCCCCAAAGCATTGGGAAATTATAACAAAAGTTTAAAAATTTATAAAGAGCTCGGTGATAAAAGTGGTATTTCCTATTCATTAAATACAATTGGAGTAATTTATTACAATCAAGGTGACATTCCTAAAGCCATGGAGTATTTTAATAAAAGTTTAAAAATTCTTGAAGAAACTGGAGACAAAAGAGGAGTTTCAAATGCTTTAGTCAACTTTGGTATGATTTATACCGAACAGGATGATTTTCCAAAAGCATTAGAATATTATAACAAAAGTTTAAAAATTCTTGAAGAAATTGGTGATAAGAACGGTATTTTATTGTCACTAAATAATATAGGATTTGTATATTCAGAACAGGCAAACGAAGCAACGTTAAAACAAGATATTAAAGGGTGCGATTCTTTAATTAAACTCTCTCTTGATAATTACAATAAGAGTATAAATATTAGTGAAGAAATTGGTGATAAAAGCGGTATTTCAGCTTCGCTAAATGGTATTGGACTCATTTATTCCAGTCAGAGTGATTATGTTAAAGCACTTGAATATTTTAATAAAAGTTTAAAAATATATGATGAATTAGGAGATAAAAGTGGCATTTCTACTTCTTTAAATAACCTTGGAAAAACATATTTAATAAGAAATGAAACTCAAAAAGCATTAGTTTATGCTCAAAGAGAATATAATTTAACAAAAGAAACTGGTTATGTTCAGGATATAAAAATTGCTGCTAAATTATTGGAAGAGGTTTATGCTAAACAAGGTAACTATAAATTGTCAAGACAGTATTATGGCGAATATATTGTTATGCGTGATAGTATGACCAAAGAAGATAACCAAAAACTTATTCAACAGAAATACTTCCAGTATCAATATGAAAAGCAAGCATCTGCTGACAGTATTGCAAACAGAAAAGCATTGGAAATAAAGAATATTGAAATAGACAGGCAAAAGACTGAAAGCAAAAAACAGAAAATTGTTATCTGGTTTGTAGTTTCTGGATTGTTATTAATAGCTATAATTGCAGTTCTCATATTCCGTTCACTTCGAATAACACGCAAGCAGAAAGGTATAATAGAAGAACAAAAACAAATGGTAGATGAGAAAAACTTTATACTTAATCAACAAAATGAAGAAATCTCAACTCAACGTGATGAAATTACTGAACAACGTGATTTGGTTACTTCCCAAAAAGAACATATTGAATTTATACACAATGAAGTATCGCAGAGTATTGATTATGCAACTCGTCTTCAGTCTGCTATTTTACCAGATTTTGAAATAATTAAAGATTTTGTTTTTGAGCATTTTATTTTATATAAACCCAAAGATAAAGTAAGTGGCGATTTTTACTGGTGGTCAATAGTAGAAGATTACTTGATAATAGCTGTAGTAGATTGTACAGGACATGGAGTTCCTGGTGCTTTTATGAGCATGCTTGGAACTTCGTTTTTAAGAGAAATTGTTGTTAAAGAATATATGACCAATCCTGGTATTATTTTAAAGCGTTTGCGTAAAGAGATTATTCACACTTTAAAACAAAAAGGTACATCCGGAGAGCAAAAAGATGGAATGGACATGGCTCTTATTGCAATTAATAAAGTAAATCTGGAGTCGTTGTTTGCTGGAGCAAATAATCCGCTCTATTTGTTAAGAAATGGTGAGTTAATTGAAATTAAGGGAGATAAAATGCCTATTTCAATTTATATACGAATGGAGCCATTTAAAAACAATAATATTAAATTAGAAAAAGGTGATTGTATATACTTGTTTACAGATGGTTTTGCCGACCAGTTTGGTGGTCCAAGAAACAGGAAGTTTATGTACAAACAATTTAAGGATATATTGTTACAGAATTGTCACAAACCAATGACCGAGCAAAAAGAAGTTATTGAAAGTGCCTTTGATAATTGGAGAGGAGATAGCGAACAGATTGATGATGTAACAGTAGTAGGAATTAGAATATAAAAAATTAATCTTCATCATTTAACAAATCAGGTCTTAAATTTTTTGTTCGTAAAACAGATTGTTCGTATTTCCATTTATCAATTTCGGCTTCGTTTCCCGAAAGCAGAATATCAGGTACTTTCCACCCGTTAAACTCAGCAGGGCGAGTATAAACCGGAGGGGCTAACAAATTATCCTGAAATGAGTCGGATAAGGCAGAAGTTTCGTCGCTAATGGCATCTGGCAATAATCTTACAATGCTATCAACCATCACAGCTGCAGCAATTTCGCCGCCTGTTAAAACATAATTCCCAATACTTATTTCTCTTGTAATTAAATTCTCGCGAATTCTATGGTCAATTCCTTTATAATGCCCGCAAAGAATTAAAATATTTTTTTTTAATGAAAGTTCATTCGCTATTTTTTGGTCGAATAGTTCACCGTCGGGCGAAGTATAGATTATTTCGTCATATTTCCTCTGACTTTTCAGAAAATTTATTGCATCATAAATTGGCTCTATCATCATAACCATTCCAGCTTTACCACCAAAAGGATAATCGTCAACCTGACGATGTTTATTTTTAGAAAAATCACGAAGGTTATGTAATTCGATATTTACCAATCCTTTATCTTTAGCTCTTTTTATAATTGAAAAGTTTAAGGGACCTTCTATAAGCTCAGGTAATACAGTAATAATATCGAAACGCATTTGTTTTTCTTTTTGCAAATATAAACCTTAATTTTTATTTTATCTTTAAATCCGCAAGCATTATGACGGTTGTAAAGTCAGGCTTCGACTTCGCTCAGCCTGACAGTCACCTTGAGCGGAGTCGAAAGGTGTTAGCGTAAAAGGATTTCGAGAAGGCTTGCGGATGAATGGTTTATAAAAATCTTGCTGACCTGTATTTTGCAACTCTGTTATCTGACCTTATTTTCACTTGTTTGTTTTTAGGATATTTTACAGCAAACTTTACTGTAAATTCTTTAGCTTCTTTTGTTGCAAGATCAAATTTCCACTTTAAACGTCCATTAAATTCGTCTTTTTCGGCTCCAGATAAATCGAGAAGCTCTACTTTGATATCATCGTCCTGAGCAATTGGAACCTGATCAATTAAAGTAAATTTTATATTTCCCGGATTTGTGTTACGAACAGAGATTTTATATGTAAATTCTTCACGGTTATTTGTTCCAATAAGTTTATCGCCTTTACTGTCTTCAACTTTAACACGGTTAACCATAACTCTGTTGTCGCGACCAAGTGAAATATTCAGTGTATCATTTGCTAATTGAGGCTTAATATAAGAATGTCCCATAAATGTACCGCGGAAATAAATATTTGTTGGTCCTTCAATTAGATTCATGTCTTCCCATCCTGTAACTTCTGCTACAAGAAATGCAGCAGGATCAACTTTTGGTATTGCAACATATTTGTAAGATACAGGAAGTTTATAATTTGTTATACTTATCATATATGGTTTTCCTGAAGTGGGAATTGAAGTTTCTTCATCAATCTTAAATTCAAATGCAATAGGCGATAATTCTACTTCAGCAAATTCTACACCTTCAGGTAAGGCTAAGTTACCACTTCTTTTTTGTGCTTCACTTTTATTTATTGTATTCGGTCTGAATTCATTTAATCTTCCTTCATAATCAGTATTACTGTTAAAGTTCAAACGCCATGGTTCCAGACTGGGTGCTTCTTGTGATTCGGTGGGCATTGCTGAGGAAAATGAAATCTTAACATTATCCCAATCTTCTCCAGTTTGGTTTAAAACTTTTGCTTTGTATTCTAAATCAATTTGCCCGGTTATTTCTTTTACACGTATATCATAAGTTGGCGACCAGCCTGTTCCACCTACAAGGTATGATAATGTGAAATCACCCGTAATTGGTTTAGTTGTTTGCACCGTAACTGCTATTTCGAACCATTTATCTTGTTTTAGTATTGAAAGTGCTGTTATTGTATCGGTTACTGTTTTAATTCTATTATTGTTATCAGATATTTGCTCGTTTAATGCATATATTTTATCATTAAGGTCCGAAACCCTTTTTCTATAGAAATCAGATAGCTTTTCAATTTCAACAACTGTAGTTCCTCCCATATTGTTTTTGAGCACTTTATTAACATTAATAACTTCAATTTCTCCTTCAATTGTTGTAAGTTTTGAACTAATGTACCTTTTGTTTTTATTATACCATAATATGCTGTCTTGAAGTCGTGCTATTCGAATACTGTCTTTTGATTTTAAATTTACAGTCTTAAGTTCAGCTTCTACATTTGTTATTTTTACTCCATCTCCAAAATTTGCCTGGATACTTTCTTTTTCGATTTTTGAAGACAGATGAGTAAAAAGTAATCTTGTAGTGCCTTCAAGCAGGTTTATTTTACCTTTTCTTGTAATTTCTGCCCCAAGCAGGAATACTTTAGCTTCTTTAATTTCCGATTTTACTTCTTTAGGTTGAATTTGTGCAGGACACAAATAAAACGCAAGTACTGCAATAGCTGTAATAAATAGAGTTTTCATAAAAATAAATATTAAATTTAATAATTAGTTTGTAGAAGTGTAATTTATTATTTTAAATTTTTTTGTAGAAAACGTAAAGATTATGAATTTCGTATTAAACACAAAAAAAATAATAAAAAATATTTGTTTATTAAATTTCGAAATTATCGAAACACTTACATTCAGACCAGTTACTTATATTACCAATTTCGATAAATTGTGAATCAGGAAAATCTTTTTTTATGAATTTCTTTAGAAAAGATTTAGAGTCAGAATTTATTATTTCATCAGATGAAAAATAATTATTGTAAATAATTGCTTTAAGTTTTATTTTTCTTTTTTTTATTGCTTCTAAACTTAACAATGTGTGATTTATACTTCCTAATTTTCCGGAAGTTATTAATATTAACGGATATTTGTTTGCAACAATATAGTCAATTAAAATGATATTTTTATTTAATGGTACGCAAAGTCCGCCAACTCCTTCAATTAACAAGTAATCAAAATGTTTTTCAAGTTCTTTTGTTGCTTTTAATATTTTATTTGGATTTATTTCTTTATTTTCAAGTTTAGAAGATAAATGTGGTGATGCCGGAAATTCAAATATGTAAGGACAGGTAATGCTTTGTAAATCAAAATCATTTAGCTTTTCGTTCATTATTTCGCGATGTTTAATAATATCTTCAGATATTTTGTTACAACTGGTTTGAACAATTTTTTGAGTAATTACTTTATAACCTAGTTTTTTTAAATATAAGGCAACTAAACCGGTAGCAATGGTTTTGCCTGTATTTGTATCAATTCCGGAAATGAATATGGTTTTACATTTCATGTTTAATGTTTTCAAGAAGTTTAATGACATTTTCTATTTCTGAAAGATTTATATTTGCTGTTATCGAAAATCTTAACCTTGATGTTCCATCTGGGACAGTTGGAGGTCTAACAGGCAAAATAAAAACTCCATTATCTTGTAAGTAGTCAGCTAATTTTATGCACTTTATATTTTCTCCAACAATTAATGGAATTATTTGACTTGAGCCATTTGTTTTATATCCTAACGATGAAATTTTATTTCTAAAAAAATCACTTATCTGCTTTAAATGAAGTCGTTCATTTTTCATTGTTACAACATATTGCAAGATAAAATATGTCCATTCTAAAATTATTGGGGGTAGGGCAGTAGTATATATTAATGAACGCATTTTATTAATAAGATAGTTTCTAAACAAATTGTTACATATAACAAATGCTCCCTGCGAAGCAACTGCTTTACCAAAAGTACCAATAATAAAATCAATTTTGCTTGTGATATTTAATTCTTCAGAAAGTCCAAGCCCTTGTTTACCAATTGTTCCAATTGCATGTGCCTCATCTACATATACAAACGTGTCGTATTTTTCTTTAATTTCAATAAGTTTAACTAAGTCGGCATAATCTCCATTCATACTAAATACTGATTCAGTAACAATGAACACATTTTTATATAAATGTCTTTTTGTTTTAAGTATTTCTTCTAATTGTTCAGTATTATTATGTTGATAATAAATATTTTCTGCATCCGATAGTTTAATTCCGTCAATAATGCTTGCATGAACAAGTTTATCGTTAATTATTAAATCTCTTTTAGTTGTTAATGCTGGTAATATTCCAATGTTTGCATGATAACCGCTATTAAAAACTAAAGCAGCCTCGCTTTTATATAATTGGGCTAAATAATTTTCTAATTGTGCATATTGTTCGGAATTGCCTGTAAGTAAACGTGAAGAACAATTACTGCCTAAAAAATTATTGGCATTTAAAATTTTATTCTCTAAAAAATTATGCCAAAGTACGACATCGTCTGATATTCCGAGATAATCATTTGACGATAAATTTAAGTATTCTCTGTTATTAAATATAATATATTTTCCGTTCTTAACAGTTTCGCGTAATATTCGATAGTTGTTATTGTCAATTAGTTTACTAATGTTTTCTCTGTAATTTTTTGTTTTCATTTAAATGTTTTTAGCAACGTGTAAAATTGAATCACAAAGTTTTTTTAACTCATTGTTTTTTATTATATATGGAGGCATAATATAAATTAATTTTTCAAAAGGTCTAATCCAAACTCCTTGTTTTACAAATTCCTTTTGACACTTTTCTACATCTACATTTTGCTTCATTTCAACTACACCAATGGCACCAAGAACTCTAACGTCTGTAACATTTTTAAATGTTTGAGCTGGCTTGAGCCACTTTTGTAAATTGTTTTTAATGCGTAAAATATTTTTTTGCCACTTCGAATTTAATAACAATTCTATAGATGCCAACGAAACTGAACAAGCCAATGGATTAGCCATAAATGTTGGACCGTGCATAAAAATGCCGGGTTCTTTTTTTGAAATGGTTTTAGCAATATTTTCTGTGCAAATTGTTGCAGCAAAACTCATATAACCACCAGTTAATGCTTTGCCAATGCACATAATATCAGGTGCAACATTAGCGTGTTCGCATGCAAAGAGTTTCCCTGTTCTTCCAAAACCCGTAGCTATTTCATCAAATATAAGCAGAATGTTATATTTATCACATAATTTTTTTGCTTCAATTAAATATTGTGGATGGTAAAACCACATTCCGCCTGCTCCCTGGACAATTGGCTCTAAAATTAATGCGGCAATATTTTTATTTTCTTTTTCAAATAATGTTTTTAAATGCTCAATATCATTTGGATTCCATTTTTCGTTGAATCTTGTTTTTGGTTGTGGAACAAAATACTGAACTGGTAAACTTTCTTTAAAAATATGATGCATACCTGTTTCGGGGTCGCATACTGACATTGCGTTCCAAGTGTCGCCATGATAACCCGAACGTATTGTTGCAAAATGTTTTTTCTCGCTTTTCTCCAACGAATACCAATATTGTATTGCCATTTTCATCGCTACTTCTACAGAAACAGAACCCGAATCGCAATAAAATATTCTTGTCAAATTTTTTGGTAGTATTTCTAAAAGTTTTTTTGTTAAATTTATTGCAGGTGCATGTGTTAATCCGCCAAACATTACATGAGCCATTTTGTTTAACTGCTCTGTTATTGCTTTATTTAATTTCTTATTGTTATAACCATGAATAACTGCCCACCACGACGATATTCCGTCAATTAATTTTGTGCCGTCTTCTAATTCAATGTAAACTCCTTTTGCCGATTTTACAGGATAAACTGTAAGTGGTTTTGTGGCAGAAGTATATGGGTGCCAAATATGTTCCTTGTCAAATTGTAATAGTTTTGAAATGGAGTTGGACATTATTGATTTAAGATTAAGGATTTAGGATTTTTTGAGATGCTGATTAACAAGATTCATTATGATTTTTTTCATGTGTTTATATTTTAGTCATTATCTCATTATTAATTACTTATATTTTTATTGGTTTAGGGTTTTTAGTTTGAGGTTTTTGGTTGTTAAAAACCCGAAACTTGAAACCCGAAACCCGAAACCCGAAACCCGAAACCCGAAACCCGAAACCCGAAACTTTTTTATTTATAATCATTCCCTTCCTGCTCAATCGGGATAAATCGTGTGTCTTTTTTAGTCTCCGCTCAATCGGAGCAGGCAGTGAATGTTTAATCATAATTATCATAATAAATCTGCGTCATTTAGGATTAAGGATTTGTAAAATTGAAACCATTTTTACGAAATTGTTTAAGGTCTTCGTCAATGTTTTTGCCAACGGTAGTTAGCAAATCGCCAACCAAAGCAGCATTTACGCCAGAATTTAAAAGTTTTCCTTCAAGGTGCGAAATTTGCAATCTGCCACCCGCAAAGCGAATATATGCATCTGGGTTAATAAATCTGAAAAGTGCAAAAGTTATTAAAATTTCGTTATCGGAAAGGGGAGGAGTATTTTCGAGTGCAGTGCCTTCTATTGGATTTAGAATGTTAATAGGAATTGATTTTACTCCTAAATTTTTAAGTTCAAAAGCTAATTCTACACGTTGTTGAATTGTTTCGCCCATTCCAATAATTCCACCCGAACAAGTATCTAAACCAACTTCTTTTGCTGATTTTAATGTGTTTATTTTTTCTTCATAAGTATGTGTAGAGCAAACGTTTGGAAAAAATGTTCTTGATGTTTCTAAATTACAATGATAATGTTTAATACCAATATCTTTTAGTTTTTGAAGCTGCTCTTTTTTTAATAATCCCATTGAGGCATCAATTTCGATATTAGTTTCTTTTTTAATAGCTTGGTAAATATCAATTAGTTGAGCAAGTTTTTTATCGGAAACAGTTTTGCCGCTTGTTACAAGTGAAAATTTATGGACACCTTTTTTATCGTTGTTTATAGCTTGTTTTACAGCTTCTTCTTTATCAATAATATCATAAGTTTCGATATCTGTATTGTGAAATGATGATTGCGAGCACCATTTACAATTTTCGGAACATTTTCCCGATTTTGCATTTACAATTGAACAAAGATTAAAATAGTTGCCTGTAAAATGTTTACGGATTTCGTTTGCCGAATTGCATAAATAATCTATTTCAGTAGTTTTACAAAGTTCAAGTGATTCTTCATAAGCAATATTGCCTCCACTTATTATTCTATTTGTTAATAAATCAATTTTTTGCTTTGTCATAACATTAATATTTATAAATAAAAAATGCGTAAACAAAGTTCACGCATATAAAATTATTAATAGTATTTTTTAAATATATATTGTTTTGTTGAAATGCTATTTATATGATTATCAACAAATAACAAATTGCTTAATAAAATATCATATATAGTTAGTTTATCAATATTTGGTGGAAATTCTTTTTTAGTATTTGAGTTTAAATTAAAAAAACTTTGCACTTCGCTATAACCTTTACTTTTTTTAATAAAATCCTGAGAAACTTCAATTTTTAAATTTGAAATATTAACGATTTTTCCTATCGAAATAAAAACTGCATAAGCTTTTCGGCTCCAACGCGAAAATTTGAGAATTCTTTTGATTAGTATTTTATAATTACGAAGCATGTAGAGTGCAAAGTTATATTATTTTTAGAAATGAAAAAATTGAAATAAAGGATAAATATTTTTTTATAATTATTTTTTATTTTATATTTTATAAATTTAACCGTTAAAAATAAAATATTAATAATTTTACAAAAATTTAATTCATTATATGACAAACAACAAAAAAGAAAAAATTAAGAATTTTATTAAAAACACAAAGATTGATAAAAAGTACATTTCCGGCATATATAACTATTGCGACAGGTGGTGCGAGAGATGTTCATTTACTGGTCGTTGTTTAAGTTTTAGTTTTGGTGAAGAATTGAACCTGGATAATAAGGAAATTGATATAACAAATAAAAAGTTTTGGGATAATTTATCTTTAATATTTCAGGCAACTTCTGAATTATTGATTGAGAAAGCCAATGAATTAGGTATTGACCTTAATAAAAAAGTAAAAATACCAAAAAAAATAACTTTGAATAAATTGTTATTAAAACTTTCAAAAGACTATTCTGTTTTAGTAACTAAATGGATTCAAGAAAATTATGACAACATTAAAATTAAAGCTGATTTTTATTCAAATACAGATAGCAAAAAATTGATAAAATTAAAAGATGCTATTGAAGTAATTAATTGGTATTCAATGTTTATACATGTAAAGTTACAACGCGCGTTGGTTCGTGATAAGGAAGAATTTGACCCCGAATTTGCAGAAACTGATTCAAATGGCTCTGCAAAAACAACATTAATAGCAATTGACCGCTCTATTGAGTCATTTGTTTTAATAAATAACATTATAACAGAGTACGAGGATGACAGCTTAAAATTTTTATCAATGTTATCAAGAGTAAGAAAAATGACCGAGCAGACATTTCCGCAAGCGAGAAACTTCATTAGAGCGGGTTTGGATGATTAAAGTATTTATTAACATTTTGTAAAATATTAATAAAAATAACATATTGTACTTATTACTGAATCAATAGCAAAGTACAAAAATACTAAAGCAAAAATCTTAAAAATAGCAGGAACCACTTTTGGGTTCGAAAGTAATTTCCTGAATTGTGAAAAAATTATAGCAACAGTAATTGTTGAGATAAGCCAACCAAGTTCCACAAGTGCAAGAAAAAGATAATTTCCAAGAAAAATTTTCTCGTTAAGCATTATTGCTCTTGGAACACAAACGGTTATCCAATAAATCCATAACATACCATTTGAAATAATCATTATTGAGATTTTCCAAAAACTGAAATATGCTTTTTTGTTGGAATCAATTACTTTTATTTTCCATATTGAAAAAGAAAGCCACATAAGCACTGCTGCACCTGCAATTGAAATTATTCTGAAAACATACTCGGGTAAATTAAGGGCGGATAATAACAACATGCTAATTAATGCAACAATAGTTTCAATTATGAATGCCCAAAGAATAATGCGCAAGCTTTTTAAAAAACCTGACTGCAAAATTTCTGTAAATGTAGCAGCCAATACTGGACCCGGTATTACACCTCCGATGAGTCCTAAAATAAATGCAAAAATAATATCGTTGCTCATTTATTTTTGAAGAAATAAATTTATTTGCACATTGTGAAATTTGCCTAAAACAGCTAATCCAATAATTGCTCCAATAGTTGCAAAAAGAATATCAGATTGAGTATCCCAAATATATCCCTGTGTACCAAGAAAAGCATCTGCGGATTCACCTCCTACCATAACTGAAACAAACCACTCTATAAACTCATAAGTTACGCTTATTGCCATGCAAACAGATACAACAATAAAACTCAGCCATTTTTTATTATTTATAATGTTTTTACGAATAAAAATTTCACGAATAATAAATGCAGGTACAAAACCTTGTGCAAAATGTCCAACTTTATCGTAATTATTTCGAGATTGATGAAAAACCTCTTTAATCCAGTCGAATAAAGGAACTTCGGCATAAGTGTAATGACCGCCAATAATTAAAATACAACAGTGAATAAAAATTAATGTGTAAACGAAATTTGTAAATCTGAACTTTTTAAAAGTGAAAAATAAAACAATTATACCAATAAGTGCAGGGAATACTTCTAAAAACCAAGTGAAATATTCTTTAGGATTAATTAATGACCATATTAAAATTGTAAAGAAAAGGACTATCAGGGTTTTTAAGTATTTCATTTTAATTTATTTCGAAATCACCATTTCGTCAACTAAATTTTTAGCTCCTGCAAACTTGTCAATAATAAATAGCACATAACGTATATCGAGTGTAATGTTACGGCATTGAGCGGGGTCGTACATTATGTCGCTCATTGTTCCTTCCCAGTTTCGGTCGAAATTAATTCCAATAAGTTCGCCATTGCCATTAATTACCGGGCTGCCGCTATTTCCACCAGTAGTATGATTTGTGCCAATAAAACAAACATTCATTACACCGTTTTCGGCATAATTACCATAGTCTTTATTTTCCCAAAGTTCTTTTAGACGGGCAGGAACATCGTAATCGTAAATTGTTGAGTCATCTTTTTCTATAATGCCATCAAGGGTTGTAAACCAGTTGTATGAAACACCATCTTTTGGCGAATAATCTGATATTTTACCATAAGTTACTCGTAAAGTTAAATTTGCATCGGGATAAAATATTTTATCTGATTCAAACTTCATTTGAGCTTTCATGTATATTCTGTTAAGACTGTCAATTTTATTATTATAAGTTGTAACAATAGGTAAAACTTTTTGATTATACATGTCAGAAATAGCAGACCATAATGTAAATATAGGGTCTTTTTCTAATGTTTTAGTTCCATTTATTTTATAGTTATTAAGAAATAAATTTATTTTATCTTCAGATGTGAACATGGTTTTGTTTGAGATATCAGCAACACATTTATTCCAATCTCCTTTATATTTTTTACTCCAAATTTTTAATATTTCTGGTTGATAATTTGACGATATACTATCGTAATAAATTTTTAGCATTATGCTAAACATTTTTTGGTCGGTACTTAAATTAAAATCTTTATACATATCTTTTGCACGACCTTTAATAGTAGCAAAAACAGGGTTAAGAGTACTATCGGTTTTTGTTTGCCACGATTTGTAATCTCCAAAATTTCGTGCAAAGCGAACCATTTCACCGGTCATAATTCCTTCAAATAAATATGCATCAATTTTTGATAAAGGTCTAAGTTTTTCGCAAACAACTTTATATTCGTTTAACAAATTACTGTAATTATTTTTAGCTTGCGAAGTGTTATTAGCCCAATTTTGAAAAGATTTTTCGAATTCTTCTTTTTTGTTAATTGCATCAAGTCGTTTTAATCCTCGATTTTCGCCAAGCCATTTTTTCCAATAATTTGCAACACCAGCGTATTTTGAAGAATATTGTATTCTAATTGTCTGATTTGAGTTCATATCTTCATTCATTATTGCTAAGCGAATTTCGCGAAGTTTAATTTGAATTGGGTTTTCTACTTCGGTAATTAATTTAATTACAAATGAAGGAATATATTCCTGTGTGTGTCCGGGAAACCCATAAACCATAGTAAAATCATCTTTCTGAACTCCTTTTAACGAAATCGGGAAAAATCTTTTTGGTTTATAAGGAACGTTGTTAGGCGAATAATCTGCCGGCTCATTATCTTTATTTGCATAAATTCTAAATACGCTGAAATCGCCTGTGTGGCGGGGCCACATCCAGTTGTCGGTATCGCCACCAAATTTACCAACAGCAGATGGGGGAGCACCAACCAAACGCACATCACGAAAAACTTCGTAAATAAACATGTAATATTCGTTTCCATAGTAAAATGGTTTTATTTCGACATTGTACTTATTGTTTTCTGAATTTTCCTTTTTCAGTTTTGCAATGTTTTTCGAAATAATTAAATTTCGTTGTTCTTGTGTTAAATTTTCTGTAACATTTGTTAATATATGAGTAGTAACATCGTCCATTCTAACCAAAAAAGTAACTGTGAGTTTTGGGTTTGAGAGTTCATCAGTTTTATTTTTAGCCCAAAAACCATCTCTTAAATAATCGTGTTCAATGGTGCTGTACGACTGAATTGAACCATATCCGCAATGATGATTTGTAAGCAGCAATCCTTGGTCGGAAACTAGTTCACCGGTGCAACCTCTTCCAAAAAGTACAATCGCATCTTTCATACTTGCTTGATTTATACTATAAATATCATCGGCAGTTAGCTTGAATCCTTTTTTTTGCATGTCGGCAAATTTGTATTTTGTTAATAGCATTGGAATCCACATTCCTTCGTTGGCAATAGTTATAAAAACAATTAATAAAGAAATTGAAAGTAAGAGAGTTTTTTTCATTTTTTATTCTACTAAGTTACTATGTTATTGAGTTACTAAGTTATTTTATAAATTTTTCTAATTCGCTATATAATTTTTGTACGGGTAATCCCATAACATTAAAATACGAGCCTTCAATTCTTTCAATTGCAACGTAGCCGAGCCATTCCTGTGCACCATAAGCTCCGGCTTTGTCGTAAGGTTTATATTTTTCTACATAATATTTAATTTCAGATTTTGATAAATTACGAAACCAGACTTTTGTTTCGGAATAAAATGTTTTTTGCTTTTTTAATGTAGTTATACAAACACCTGTATAAACAATGTGCATATTATCCGAAAGTTCAATAAGCATTCTAATTGCTTCATCTTTATTTGTAGGTTTGTTTAATACTTTATTATTGAACCAAACAATTGTATCGGCTGTAATAACAATTGTTAATGGATTAAGAAATTCATTATAAGATTTTGCTTTGTGTTCGGCTAAGAACATTGCAATATCTTGAGCGTAAATATTTTCTGGAACCAATTCGTCAATTTCAGGTTTTGTAATTACTTCGAAATTAACATCAATGCCTTTTAATAATTGTTGCCGGCGAGGCGAGTTAGAAGCAAGTATTAACCTGTATTTTGAAATTTTATCACGTAACATTTTATTCGATAACAAACCAAAGTAAAACTGAAAATAGTAAACCTAATAACATAACGCCTTTTAAACCGGTGCTAATAAAATGAAAATCAGCTTTTTTATTGGCTTTTAAAAGTTTAATAATTAAAAATATAATTGGAATAAAAATAAATAACATTATGTAAATTAATGTTGTAAAATCCTGAAAAAAGTTTATGTATATTATTGATAATAAGATTAATATAATTGACAAAATAGAAATGATAATTGATTTTGATGTTTTAATTCCCCAAGTTACAGGAATAGTTTGTCTGCCCGAAATATCATCACCTTCAAGGTCTTCAACATCTTTAATTATTTCGCGAGCTAAAGTTGTTAAAAAGGCAAAAATAGAATAACCTGTAATATATAAAAACATTATACTCACAACTGTGGCTTCGACAGGAGGGCGGTTAGGAGTAATAACTTTATTTAATAAAGGAATTTCGTAAATAACTGTTAATAAAGGAACTATGGCTGCAAAAAGTGCAACTATAATGTTACCAATTATTAATTGTTTTTTATAAAGTGCAGAATAAAACCATAAACCACCAGAAACAAAGAGAAATAAAAAGCCTAAATTAATAAGTTCTATTTTGTATGATATCCAAAAGCCAATTGCGACACCAATAAAATTAAATATGTTATTGTATGTCATTGCCCAACGACGAGATATTTTAGTGCCAACAATAACAGATTCAGGATGATTAGCAAAATCGGTTTTAATGTCGAAATAATCATTAATAGCGTAGCCGGCAGCAGCAATCAAAACTGTAGCCAATACAAGTAATGCAAATAATCCTTCGGAAAATTGCATCTCTTGATTTATCGTTTTTAAAAAAGGTGCAATAACACACCATCTCATCAAATACTGTGTGATAACAATTATCAATAAATTTTTATAACGAATAAGTTTTAAAAAATCTAATATTTGCATCTTTTTTTATTTTATTTTTTAGTTTAGAGTTTTTAGTTTATTAGTTTAGAGTTGTTAAAAACCCGAAACTAAAAACTTAAAAACCGTTCGTATGTTCATATTTATGAGTACGAATGTTATTCTTTTATTTACCATTTAAAAGCGTCGTTATTCATCCATTTCCCTTGCGAGCGTAAAACTTGTTCAATAATATCGCGGACACAACCATTTCCGCCATCAATTGCAGAAATATATTTTGATATTTCTTTAATTTCAATAGCAGAATTTGCTGGACATACTGGTAATCCTGCAATTTTCATTACTTCGTAATCGGGTAAATCATCGCCCATATAAACAACTTCAGATGGCTGTAATGAATATTTTGCAATAAAATTATGAAATTCTTTTGTCTTTTGTTCGCTTCGCATATAAATATCTTTAATTCCAAGTCCCTCAAATCTTTTTCGAATTCCTTCGGAAAACCCGCCTGTAATAATTGCAATTTGAAATCCTTTTTTTATTGCAAGTTGTACGGCGTATCCATCTTTAATGTTCATAGTTCTTAATTGTTCGCCCGATTCGGTTAATGTAATATTTCCCGAAAAAACCCCGTCAACATCAAATGCAAATGCTTTAATATGAGTAAGTTTCTCTTTGTAATTTGCCATAATTATAATTTAGAATGCATTTTTTGAATATTTTTACTTACAAAGCTATAAATTTTTGCAAAATCTTTATATTTTTTTAACGCCTTTAAATGTTTTTTTATTGTATTTTTATCATTTCTGACAGATGGTCCGGTTTGAATATCTATGGAATTTATTTTTGTTATTTTATCTAATGTTTCAATTATTAATGGTTTAAAAAGTTCAAAATCAATTTTATTTGAACCGGCTATTTCATTTGATATTGAAATCATGTGGTTTGTGAAATTATTTGCAAATATTGCTGCAATATGTATTAAAAGACGTTTTTCGGAGTTTGCAATAATTAATTTAGCATTTATTATATCACATAAATATTTCAAAATGTTTTTAACATTATTGTTTGAGTATTCAATAAAAACAGGAAGGTTTTTAAAATTTACGAGTTTAGAGTTTTTGCTAAATGTTTGTAAGGGATAAAATACTCCACAATTAGTTGAGAATTTTTCTAAAACTGAAATATTTGTACTTGCAGATGTGTGAATTAAAATAGAGTTTTCAGAATTGATTTTTTTAGCAATACTTTTTATTTCGCTATCGGGAACACAAATTAAGTAAATAGCTTTATTATTATATATTTCGGTAAAGTTGTCGGTGTAAGTAGTTTTTATTTTTTCAGCTAAAATTTTTGCATTTTCTAAATTTCTGCTCCAAACATAATTTATTTTTAATCCATTGTTATTTAATGTAATACCTATATGAGTAGCCAGGTTTCCTGAACCAATTAAATTAACAGAAATATTATTAAAATCATTTTTATTCATTTAGCAAAGGTAAATGTTTTAATTTTGTGAAAAATAAATATAAATTCTCGAATAATAAAATGGGAGAAAATAAACTTACTGGCTTGTTTTTTGGTTCTTTTAACCCTGTGCATGTTGGACATTTGGTTATAGCTAATTATATGCTTGAATATACCGAAATAAAAGAACTATGGTTTATTGTATCGCCGCAAAATCCGCTTAAATCAAGAAATTCGCTTGCTCCTGAATATCACAGATTAGAGATGGTTAGATTAGCAATTGGAGAATTTAATAAAATGAAGGCAAGCAATATTGAGTTTAAGATGCCAAAACCCTCATATACAATTGATACACTGGCATATTTAAAAGATAAATTCCCTAAAAGAGATTTTGCGTTAATTATGGGAGCCGATAATTTAAAAAGTTTTGAGAAGTGGAAAAATTATAAACAGATTTTAGAAAATTATAAAATATTTGTTTATCCCAGAATAGAATTTAATAATTTAGAAAATAAATTTGAAGGAGATATAATAATAACAAATGCTCCAATAATTGAGATTTCATCTTCATTTATCAGAGATGGAATTAAGCAAAAAAAAGAAATGAGTTTCTTTACAAATGAAAAAGTGGGTGAATATATAAAAGAGTGCGGACTATATAAATAGTGTATAATCCTGAAAAAATAAGTAAACATTTTGCAAATGTAAAAATATGTTATAAATTTGTTTGTATATAATATTGGTATTTAAACGGTAATAAAGATTTGTAAACGATTGTAAACGGTTAATGTCGGATAAGGTGTATATATAAACGAGTTATGGGGCATTTAATAAATTAAGACTATGGACTATTCAGTAATCTATTTTGACAAATCGTTAAACGATTTAAAATATGAAGATATAGAAAACTTTTTTTTAGAGGCTAAAGAAGAATCTACAAAAATTGAGTTCAAAGCTTTTTCAACGGAATACGGAAATTTTGAAAAAAATTTAGAAAAAGTTGTAAGGGGTATCTGTGCATTCCTTAATTCCGAAGGAGGAATTCTAATTTGGGGTGCTCCAAAAGGTATTCAAAAACCTGGCAAAAAAATTAAAACATTTGAAGGAGCTTTATCTCCACTTAAAGAATTAAAAGAAAAAGATTGGATAATAAATAAAGTTTCTGACTTAATTACTCCTTTACCAGTTGGAATTAAAGTAGCTATTTTACAAAACAAAGAAAATATCGTTTATGTATTCGAAGTTCAACAAAGCAATTATTCTCCACATCAATTTAGTAATACTTATTGGGCAAGGCTTGACGGTCAGACAAAACCTGCTCCACATTATTTAATTGATGCACTTTTTAGAAAAATTAAATATCCAAATATTGAAGGATTTATAAAACTTGAAAAAATATCAAATGTCAGTTCAAATTACAATTTAGCTATCTCAATATTATTATTCAATTTCTCTCATTTAATTAATGAAGAAAATGTTTCTTTTAGGGTTGTTTGCACACAAGGACGGTTTTCGAATTGGAGTCCAATGAGTAGTTCCATTAGCAATATGTATCAGAGAAATGGACATCTATTAGTATTTAAAGATTTCATTGATTTACTGCATTCAGGACAACCTAATGTACATCATGAGACACTTGTTTTTAATCCACACGAATTAGCAACAAAATATAATAATTGTGTAGACATTTTGTTAACCTTTGGTGGTAAATATTCACCTTTAAAATTATCTAAATATAAATTAGATTTTAATAAAATAAATTGGGATAAAGCAGATGAACCAAATTATTTGTTTTTAGAAATTGAAGAAAATTCGCTCTCAGCCGATGTTCAGACCGACAGAGAAACAATTTTGAAAGAAGTTCTGAAAAGATAAACGCCCCATAACACCATCTACGAAAACAACGTGCAGTTATGTGCAACTTGACAATTATAACATTAAATAAATTTCATAGCGGTTTGACAGGAAATTGCATTAAATTGCACGTCGTTTCGTAGTTTAAACCGTTAGCGTTCATGCTAAAAAACAGATGTGAGTTAATTAAAGCAATTAATAAAAATAATTGTATCTTTGTTCCCATGAGAACAAGAATTGACATAGAAAAAAAGCTAAAAGAAATTAAACCTGTACTGATGAATGAATTTTTCGTCAGACAAATTGGTTATTTTGGGTCTTTTGCTGCTGATAAACAGACAAAAAAGAGTGATATTGATATACTTGTTGAATTCTCAAAACCTATCGGCTGGAGATTTTTTACGCTCGAAAAATATTTAGAAGAAATATTTGGAATTAATATTGACTTAGTTACAAAAAATGCTTTAAAAAAGCAATTAAAACAGGATATTTTAAAACAGGTTCGATACATTTGAAAAAGCAAGACAGAACATATATTCACTTTTTGGAAGACATTTTATTGTCGTTGCAGCGGATACAAGAATATATATCCGACTATTGATTTTATTAAATTTAAGCATGATTATAAAACTGTGGATGCAGTTATAAGAAATTTTGAAATTATCGGAGAAGCAGCAAAGAACCTACCGGGAAAAATTAAAAAAAGGTATCCTAAAATTCCATGGGAAGAAATGTATCGGTTAAGGAATCGAGTGTCACATGAATATTTTGGAATTGACTATGATATAATCTGGGATATCATAACAAATTATTTGCCTGATAACGAAGAATCTATTGTTGATTTACTTAACAAAGAAAAAGGCACGAAACACTAACAAGCAACTGCTTCCATGCCGTGACACATCTGGATTACCAAAATTTCTGAAACATATTAACCCAACTTGAAATTTTTTCTCCGAAAAAATGAGATAATTGAGTTATTTTCTTATTGTTATAAAATACAACATCCTCATTATCAATAATATATATTTTTTATATCGTTTGTGTTACCAGAAAATAACATTGTTATTTGGTAGTTAGGATTTTTATACTTATCTTTGTCGCAATTTATTGAATATGAATATATTACAGATTGTGGGCTTTATAAATAGTGTCTGTCTATAATGTCCGATTTTTTCGTTATGCCCCAGTACGCTTCGCTACGGGGTAAACTCGTTTTGAAAACAGTCATTTACTATAGTAAACTCCTTGGTTTTCAATACTTCGCATGCCTCAAACTCGAACATTATAAATCAGACAAGACTTTATGTACAAACAATAAATTTGTATTGTCCTAAAAAAACAATAAACATTTTGCATATATAAAAATATGTTTTAAATTTGTTAGTTAATAAATTAATATTTAAGCTTGAATAAATATTTATAAACGGTTGCAAATGGTTAATGTCGGTTATATCATACATAGCCATTAGTTATAAACAATGGGGTGTAAAAAAATCCGTACAATAAAATGACTGACAAAAACAATAATAATGAATTGATAAAACCATACATGAAAATATAAAACGTAAGTTCAATATTGAATCCACCAAATAAATAACTGTATTATGTTGAAAAAAAATACAAATGTTTACTATAAAGACATTATAAGGCATTTTGAAGACTGAAACATACTAACATTGAATTGAAATGAGAAGATTAACACCATTTGAATTTATAAAGGAAGCAAAAGTTGTTCACGGTGATAGATATGACTATAGTAAAATAAAGTATGTGTATTCTACTGAAAAGGTAACAATTATTTGTAAAATACATGGAGAATTTGAACAAAAACCATATAGTCATTTGAAAGAACATGGTTGCCCTTCATGTGGTGGTACAAAAAAAATATCAACTTCGGAATTTATTGAAAAGGCAAAAATAATACATGGTGACAAATACAAATACGA
>MENF01000227.1 GCA_001769035.1 Bacteroidetes bacterium GWA2_32_17 | reverse complement strand
GATGCTGGCAATGCAGGTTCTATTTATTTATGGACTGGTGGTTCTGTTGCTCAAACTCTAATAGCTTCTGCAACAGGAACATATTCTGTAACTGTTACCAATACTAATGGTTGTACAGGTACTGACACAATTGATGTTACAATAAATGCCTCGCCAACTGTAAATTTAGGTCCAGATGTTACCCAATGTGGTGGCACAGTTACTTTAGATGCAGCAAATGCTGGCTCTACTTATTTATGGACTGGTGGTTCTGCTACTCAAACTTTATTAGTTTCTGCAACTGGATTATATGCAGTAATAGTTACAAATGCAAATGGTTGTACAGGAACCGACACAATTGATGTTACAATAAATGCTTCACCAACAGTTAATTTAGGTCCAGATGTTTCCCAGTGTGGTAGTGTAATTTTAGATGCAGCAAATGCTGGCTCTACTTATTTATGGACTGGTAGTTCTGCTGCTCAAACTTTATTAGTTTCTGCAACAGGAATATATTCTGTAACTGTTACAAATACCAATGGTTGTACGGCAACCGATACAGTTAATGTTACAATACATGCTTTACCAACTGTAAATGCTGGTCCTAACCAGACAGTTTGCAATGGTACAGCGGTTACTTTATCAGGAACAGGTAATGCAATTTCTTATACATGGGATAATAGCGTAATTGATGGAACTCCGTTTACACCTGCTGTTGGTTCAGTTACTTATGTTGTAACTGGCACCAGCGCAAACGGTTGTTTAAATACCGACACGGTTGTTGTTGCTGTATATGCCTTGCTAACCATATATGCTGGTGCTACTCAGACAGTTTGTGCAGGTGGTTCTGCAACTTTAACAGCTTCAGGAGCTTCTACTTATACATGGGATAACGGAGTAACAAATGGAATTCTGTTTACACCTTTGGCAACAACAATATATACCGTAACAGGTACAGATGCAAACGGATGTACAAATACTGATAATATTACAGTAACTGTAATACCCATACCTTTAGCCAATGCAGGTAATGATACCACTATTAATTTTGGGACAGATGCTTTGTTAGCAGGTATTGCGACTGGTGGCTCAGGTTCTTATACTTGGTCATGGTCTCCTGTTGATTATTTAACCAATCCTGCTATATCCAATCCAATAGCAAATCCTTCAATTACAACAATATATACACTTGTGGTATCCGACAACGGATGTATAAGTACAGATTCCGTAGTAATTTCTGTTAACGAAGAATGTGAAGTGTTTGTTCCGTCTGGATTTAGTCCTAATGGCGATGGTAAAAACGACATCCTTTATGTTTATGGAAATTGTATTAAAACTATGGAAATCAGAATATTTAACCGATGGGGCAATAAAGTTTATGAAAGCACCGACCATAGTAAAGGATGGGATGGAAAGTACCATGGAAAAGCAGCCGATACCGATGTTTTTGTTTACTATCTTCGAGCTGAAACTGTTACAGGTAAAAAGATTGATACTAAAGGAAATATAACTTTAATGAAATAAAAAAAAATAGTCACTCAATAGTCAAACAATAGCCATTCAATTGTATAACTACACATAACAACTGAATGACAACAGAATGACTATTGAATGACAATAATAAATAATAAATTGTAAAATGAATAAAAAACTTTTTCAAACAGCAATCGGAGTTTTGTTAATTCCGGTTTCAATATTCGGGCAGGATATTTTATTTTCTCAGCCTAACGAAGCACCTCTTATATTAAATCCTGCAAATACAGGAATACCATACAATTTGCGTGTAACAGCAAACTACCGCTCACAATGGCGAAGCATAACAACACCGTTTAGTACGATTGCTGCAGGCATTGATGGTAAAGTTTTATCACAGGGTGCAAAAGGTTCGTCGCTTGGTGTTGGCTTAACCCTTTTTAACGACCAAGCTGGTTCAGGTCATCTTACCACCAATCAGGCAATTTTGAGTGTTTCAGGAAAAGTTACCGTTGCAAAATATCAAATCTTTTCGGTTGGTATTTCCGGCGGAATTGTACAACGACGTATTGGTACCGATAATTTAACATGGGGAGAACAATATAACGGTATTGCTTATGACCCAAATATACCAATAAGCGAAAATTTTTCAAACCAGAGCTTTTTTAATGGCGATTTTGGCACAGGTATTCAATGGAGCTACGGAAAAGGACAAAGTACGCTTTCATCAAACAACCAGTTTGGAGCACAAGTCGGAATTTCAGTTTTTCATGTAAATAGCCCACGTACAGGATTTTATCAGGTTGTTGATAAACGAGATATTCGCTATTTATTCCATTTTAGCTTTTCTTATGGTATTAAAAATACTAATATGCAGATTTCACCTTTGTTTTTGTATGAAAGACAAGGTACGGCACAAATAATTTACGGTGGAACATTTATTAAATATAAATTGCAGGAATCGTCGAAATATACCGATAACCTTTTATCAAAATCTATAAGCATAGGTGGCTTCTTTAGAAGCCGAGACGCTGCTGTTATTGCAGCTCAATGCGAACTTGGGCAAATAACATTTGGCATTAGTTACGATATTAATATTTCATCATTAGCAAAGGTAAGTACAGGACGTGGTGGTTTTGAAATTTCGTTAAAATACTTGCCAATTATTAAGTCATCTGCTCCAAACAGGCTGATTTAATGTTTCAGAGAATTATTTGGTTTATTTAGGCTTGTAAAGGTGGGTTCTAAAAATTAATAATTGCGTCATGGCAGGCTTGACCTGCCATCTCATATCACTCCAATTTAAAGGAAGATTACTCGCTATCGCTTCGTGAGAACGCTTCGCTTAGTTCCTGCTTTCGCAGGAATGACGTAAATGTATAGCATATTTTTAGAAGTCCCCTAAATTTATCATTAGCATAAGGTGAAAATTTTTAATTATTTTTACGCTTAACGGACAACCTTTTTGTATTTTTAAAAGTCTTATTAATAAAAAAATTATGAAATCTTCAATGCGTTTACTTATTGTGCTTATATTCAGCACAATAGTAACATTAACTTTTGGTCAAAAATCTAACTGGTCAACAAGTTTTGCAAACCAAAAAGTTTTTATCGAAAATAAAGGGCAGTTTGATGGGCGAAACTGGCAAAAAAACTCAAAAATCGAATATGCAATTGATTATAATGGGTTTAATGCATTTTTTACACCTAATGGGCTAACTTATCGTTTCGATAAAATTATTAGAAATCCTCAAAGAAAATCAAATCCGGAACATGAACCAAAAAGAATTAATATTAGCGAGATAATAGATATTACATGGCTAAATTTTAATGAAAACGTAAAAATAATTGCTCAAGATGCAATTGAACCTTACTTTTCTTATGCAATTAAGAACCCTTTAACTAAAGAAGTCTATAACATTAATTACATTAAAGGATTTAATAAATTAGTTTATAAAAATCTTTACAATAATGTTGATGTTGAATACGAAGCACAGTTTGAAAAAGGAATAAAATACACTCTGTTTGTACATTCAGGTGCCGATTTGTCAAAAGTTATGATGAAATATAATAAACGTCATACAAATATAAAATCTGAATTTATTACATACTCCCTTGATGAATCAGGGAATTTTAATATCAAAAGCTCTTTAGGCGAAATAACTGAATTAAAACCTTTTGCATATTACAAAGACAACAAACAAGAAGTAAAAATAAAATTTCAATTTGAGAATGATATTTTATCTTTTCAAGCCGAAAACTATGATAATACAAGAGAATTAGTAATTGACCCTTGGGTAGTATCGCCTACTTTTAATTCTTCTACAGCTGTATGGGAAGTTGAAACCGACGGAGCAGGTAATGTTTATGTGATTGGTGGTGAAACGCCAATGCAACTTCAGAAATATAACAGTGCAGGAGCACTTCAGTGGACATATACAACACCATGGGATACAGCAACTGTATGGCTTGGTACACTTGCTACCGATAATTCCGGAACTAGTTATATTACATCTGGAACAGCACCTGAAATTGAAAAAGTTGATAATGGCGGGAATATGGTTTGGCATAACAATAGTAGTACTGATAAGGAGTGGTGGTCAATAACATTTAATTGTGATAAAACAAAATTGATTGTTGGCGGAACTATATTAAATATGTCTACTTTCATGGCTTATGCAACGATATTTGATATAGACATAAATAATGGAATTGAATTATCTTCTAATAATTTTGATTCAATAAGTTTAAGTGGTTTTGGAGCATTTCCAATTGAAGTCCGCTCAATTACAACAACAAAAAATTCTGAGTACATTTATCTTACACATAAAGAAGTTGGTACATATAATCAAAGTATTTCATCTTGTCCTGATAGCACACAAGATTTTAAATTAGATAACGGGCATCATCTTGCATATAAATGCGAAAATTATTTACCTTTAACTCAAAATGGCGGTGGTTTAAAAGCAATTGTTGCCAGTAATCAATTTTTCTACATTCATACTGGAGCTAAAATTTATAAAAGAGCAGTATCTGATGGTTCTTTAATAGATTCAACTTTAATACCCGGAGGTGTTAACCAATTAGATTTTTATGGGAAAATTTATGTTAGTAATAGTGGACTTGCTTTAGATAGTTGTGGAAATGTTTATGCCGGTTCTGTTAATAATGTTATAAAATTTGATGCTGACTTAAATATTTTATCTCAAGTAAGCGTTGGCTTTACTGTATATGATGTGAGTGTAAACTCAAACGGAGAAGTTGTTGCTGTTGGTGCTCAGTTTAACAACAGTTTTTCAAATAGAAACGGAAAAATTCAATCAATTGATATGAGTGCATGTCCACAATATTCTTTAGTTTGTTGTGATGCAACTGTTTGTAATGCTGGTCCGTTTTGCAGTAAAGACTCATCAACAAACTTAGTTCCTTCAACATCAGGTGGAACATGGGCTGGAACTGGTATAACCAACTCATTAACCGGAACATTTAATCCTTCTGTTGCAGGTGCCGGAATTCATACAATTTTTTACACATTACCCTGCGGAACAGATTCTATATTAATCACAGTTAATTCTGTTGATAATTATACTATTTCTTCTATAGGTGCTACAGCTACAGTAACAAATCTTACAGGTGCAAATTATCAGTGGATTGATTGTGATAATGGAAATTCAATAATTGCCGGTGAAACAGATACAAGCTATACAGCAACTGTTAATGGTAATTATGGGGTAATGATAAATCAAAATGGATGTATTATTATTTCCTCTTGTGTTTTTATTGATGTTACAGAAATTGCCGGAAACAATAATGCTTTAGGTATTAAAATTTATCCTAATCCGACAAAAGGGATTTTAAATATTTATTTTAGCAACGATTTAAATAATGTAAACATTGTAATAGAAAATACTATTGGACAAAAAGTTTACGAGTCTATATCGAATCAAGTTAAAGGGGCTGTATTATCAATAGATTTAGAAAAATATTCAAATGGTTTTTATTTTGTTAAAATTAATAATAACAACCTGAATTTAAAATATAAAATTCTTTACGATAAATAGCACCATCAAAAAGAAAAATAATTCTTAAATTTACCAATTATTTTATTGCAATTTTGGCAACCTTTAATTTTTTTTTGCGTCTTATAAAATAAAAAAAGGTAATGAAATCTATTATAAGTTTACTTATTGTATTGATATATAGCACAATAAGTGTTTTTACATTTGGACAAAAAGCTAACTGGTCAACAAGTTTTGCAAACCAAAAAGTTTTTATCGAAAATAAAGGGCAGTTTGACAACCGAAACTGGCTAAAAAATTCTAAAATAGAATACGCAATAGACAATAACGGATTTAATGTTTTTTTCTCAAAACAGGGAATAACTTACCGCTTCGATAAAATAATTAAAAATCCGGACAAAAAATTAGAAAATTCACATGAACCAAAAAGAATAAATATAAGCGAGTTAGTAAATGTTAATTGGCTTAATTCTAACGAAAATGTGAGTATTACTACTGACGAAAAAATTGAACCTTACTTTTCTTATGCTATTAAAAATCCTTTAACAAAAGAAGTTTATAACATTAATCACATAAATGGTTATAGAAAATTAATTTATAACAATATATACAACAATATTGATGTAGAGTATATTACCAATCAGGAAAAAGGTATAAAATATACTCTTTTTGTTCATCCCGGTGCCGATATTTCAAAAGTAATGATGAAATATATTAAACGCTACACAAATGTACAATCAGAATTTGTTGATTACTCTTTAGACGCTGAAGGAAACTTAAAAATACAATCATCGTTAGGAGAAATAACAGAACTAAAACCTTATGCTTATTATAAAGATAACAAACAGGAAGTTAAAATAAAATTCAAATTCGAGAACGATATTCTTTCTTTTGATGTTAGCAATTACGACAACACAAGAGAACTTGTAATTGACCCTTGGATTGTATCACCAAACTTCAACACTTCAACGGCAGCATGGGAAGTTGAAAATGACGGTGTAGGAAATTCTTATGTTATTGGTGGTGAAACATTTATGGAATTAAGAAAATATGATATATCAGGGACCTTGCAATGGACTTATATTACACCGTGGGACACAGCATCAGTTTGGCTTGGCACATTAGCAACTGATAATGCTGGGAATAGTTACATTACTTCGGGAACAACGCCCGAAATAAAAAAAATTAATCCTTCAGGGGGAGTGGTTTGGCAAAACTCTGGATATAACGCAAGTTGTGAGTACTGGTCAATTACTTTTAACTGCGATAAATCAAAACTTATTGTAGGGGGAACTTATGTCCCATCAATGTTTAGTTTTGATTATTATGCTGCAATTTATGATATTGATATTAATAATGGTAATGTTCTTGGATTTGTAACTTTTGATGTTGTAAATATATTTGGTGGCTTTGGAGTTACCCCAATTGAAGTTCGTTCAATTTCATCATCAAAAAATGCTAAATATATTTTTCTGACACATAAAGATGTTGGTGCAATCAATCAGAATATTTCAATGTGTCCATCTGATGTTCCGGTTTTTAAATTAGATAATGGACATAATCTTTCATATAAGTGTGAAAATTATTTACCTGCTACTCAAAATGGGGGCGGTTTAAAAGCAATTATTGCAAACGACCAGTTTTTTTACACTTCAAGTGGAACTCAAATTTTTAAAAGATCAATAACAGATGGGACTTTAATTTCTACAGCAAATATACCTGGAGGAGGAAACCAATCTTCTTTTGGAGGAATTGCAGTTAAAAATAGCGGACTTGCAGTTGATAACTGTGGGAATGTTTATGCGGGCTCTATTAATAACGTTGTTCAGTTCGATGCTAACCTCAATATTTTGTCTCAGGTAGCAGTTGGTTTTACTGTTTACGATGTAAGTGTTAATTCTAATGGTGAAATTGTTGCTGTTGGTGCTCAATTTGATAATCAGTCTGCTGCAAGAAATGGACAAATTCAAGCAATAAATTTTTCAGCTTGTCCACAATATTCAATGATTTGTTGCGATGCAAATATTTGTAACCCAGGAATAGTGTGTACTGTTGACCCGCCTTTTAATTTAACCCCTTCTACACCAGGTGGTGTATGGTCTGGAACCGGAATAACAAATTCTGCTGCCGGTACTTTTGACCCATCAGTTGCTGGGGCAGGAACTCATACAATAGTTTATACAGTAGCTTGTGGTTCAGATTCGATAAATATTACAGTTTTAGTATGTTCACCAATTAATGTTTGTTTTGATGGAACAAATTTAGTTGCTTCTGGTGGAAGCGGAACAATTTCTTGGCAAACTCAAACTCAAACAACTTCAACTCCTGCTGATGCTGCCGAATGTACAGCTTGTGGTGGTACACCTATATTAGATCCGTTTTTTGGTACTTATTTAGCATGTAATCCACCTATTTGCATAGTAACAGTATGGACAGCATACACAACTGGTAATAGTGCAAGTTTACCTAATTCTTGGCCTTTGTTAATTACCGATGGAGTTGATACTACCATATACAATTCTCAATCAGAAGTACCAAATTGCAACCCATGTACACCACCAACTTTATCTAATGTTGTAACAAATGTTACATGTGCTGGTGGCAGCAACGGAGCAATTAATTTAACAGTAACAGGTTCAAGCACATATACATATTCATGGACTGGTCCTTTGGGATTTACTTCAACCATACAAGACCCATCAGGATTAATTGCAGGAACTTACAATGTTACAGTTACCGATGATTCAAATTCAGCTTGCACTGCAACAGCATCTATTGTTGTTAATGGCGGGGTTGCAAATCCAACTCCAACAATTACAGGTTCTACAACATTCTGCACTGGTGGCTCATCAACTTTAGATGCAGGAAGTTATACTTCATATTTATGGTCAGATAATAGTACCAATCAGACATTAGTTGTAAATACCGCAGGCACATATTCTGTAACAGTAACTAATGCAAGTGGCTGTACCGGAACTGCTTCAGTTGCAGTAACAGTTAGTACAAGTTTATCGCCAGTTGTTACAGGAAATGATTTTTGTACAGGTAGTAGTTCTATACTTGATGCAGGAAGCGGATTTTTAACTTACACTTGGGCACCTTCAGGGAATACCCAAACAATTACTGTAAATACAGCAGGAACATATTCAGTAACTGTTACAGATGCTACAGGATGCTCTGGTTCGGGAAATATTACAATTGCAGAAAATCCTTTACCAATTGTTAATGCCGGATTAGACGTAACAATTTGCACAGGTGGTTCAACAACTTTAAATGCTTCAGGAGCATTAACATATTTTTGGGACAATGGACTTGGTGCTGGAAGTTCACATTCAGTTTCACCACTAGTAACTACAACTTATTATGTTACAGGAACAGATGTAAATGGTTGTGTTAACACTGACCAGGTAGTTGTTACTGTTTCATCAAATTTAACTCCAACAATTACCGGTTCTACAACATTCTGCACAGGTGGTTCATCAATTTTAGATGCAGGTAGTTACACCTCTTATGTATGGTCAACTTTTGCAACTACTCAAACAATTACCGTTAATACCGCAGGAACTTATTCAGTTACTGTTACTAATGCAAGCGGCTGTACCGGAACTGCTTCAGTAAATGTTACAGTTAGTACAAGTTTGACACCGAATATTTCCGGAAACGATTTTTGTACAGGTAGCAGTTCTGTACTTGATGCGGGGAGCGGATTCTTAACATACATTTGGTCGCAAGGTGGAACTACGCCAACAATAACTGTTACATCACCAAATACTTATGTTGTTACAGTAACTGATGCAACAGGATGTTCAGGAACAGGACAAATTGTAATTTCCGAAAATCCATTGCCTGTTGCAGATGCCGGATTAAACGTAACAATTTGCACAGGTGGTTCAACAACTTTAAATGCTTCAGGAGCATTAACATATTTTTGGGACAATGGACTTGGTGCTGGAGCTTCACATTCTGTTTCTCCTGCAATAAATACAACATATACAGTTACCGGAACTGATGCAAATGGTTGTACCAATATTGACCAAATAACAGTCTCTGTTTCTTCAACACCCAATCCTGCAATAACAGGTTCATTAACCTTTTGTGCAGGGGGTTCAACAACGCTTGATGCAGGTTCGGGATATTCAAGTTACAACTGGTTTCCTTCCGGGAGTGGACAAACAATAAACGTAACAACTGCTGGAACATATTCGGTTACAGTAACAAATTCGAGTGGTTGTACAGGAACAGATATGGTGGCAGTAGTAACTGTTAGTTCTTTAAATGCAAGTATTTTAACTACAGATGTTAATTGTTATGGACAAGCAAACGGAAGTGTTGACTTAACAGTGTCGGGAGGCACACCGCCATTTCAATATTTATGGAATAATCTTGCTACAAGCCAGGATTTAACAAATGTTGGGGCAAATGATTATACTGTATTAGTAGCCGATTCTAATGGATGTACTGCATCTGCAAGTGCAACTGTAAACCAACCCTCACAACTTATTGTTACAACAATACCAACGTATTCAATTTGCAATGGCGAATGGGCTTATTTAACTGCCACGGCTACTGGCGGGAGTCCGCAATATTCATATTATTGGGATAATGTTCCTTCTAATCCTTCTATTGGAGTAAATCCAACTTCAACAACAAATTATACTGTATATGTAGTTGATTCACATGGTTGTACAAGTAATTCTGCAATAACAACAGTTAATGTTTCGCCTCCTTTACAGATTGATGTAACTGCTTCCCCAAATTCAATTTGTCCGGGCGATTTAGTAAATTTGAATGTTGATATTATTCAGGGAGGTGGCCCTCCATATTGGATTTACAATAGCAATGGGAATATTTTAGTTCCACCTATTTATATTATGCCAACTTCTTCTGGTCCGCAGTATTTATATGTTAAAGATGGATGTGGTAGTGTTGCAAGTGATTCTGCTTATATAACTATACATTCTATTCCTGATGCACATTTTACAAGTGATACCACTTCGGGTTGTCAACCACTTACTGTTTCGTTTAATCCAAGTGCAGCCCAATCGGGCGAATCTTATTTATGGAATTTTGGCGATGCAAGCTATAACGAAATATCATTTCAAATGAATCCTGTTCACGAGTTTACAAGTTCGGGTACTTTTAATGTGTCGTTAACTGTTACATCTTCTTATGGTTGCAAGAACACTTTTACAGTTGAACAAATGATTACAGTATTTCCAAGACCATTTGCACGATTTATTGCAAATCCGTCTTCGGCAAGTATTGTCAAACCACAGGTATTTTTCTCAAATCTTTCGGAGTTAGCAAGTTTTTATATCTGGTCGTTTGGCGATGGAGACTCATCGAGTATTGTAAATCCTATGCATTGGTATTCCGCTCTTGGTAGTTACGTTGTTGTATTAATAGCTATTTCTGATAAAGGATGCTCTGATACTGCAAGAAGTACAGTAACAATACGAGACGAATATACATTTTATGCACCTTCGGCAATTTCACCCGATTTTGATAACATTAATGATGTTTTCTTTGTGTTAGGAAATGGAATAAGTACAAAGAATTTTCATCTTTATATATTTGACAGGTGGGGTGAAATCATCTATGAAACAAATAAATACGACACCGAACATCCCGAGAAATATGGTTGGGACGGGAGTGCTAAAGGTAATGCAATTGTTCCTGTTGGAAGTTATACATGGATGGTGAAATATTATGATGGAGCCCATATAGAACACGACAGAAGTGGGGTTGTTAATGTTATTAGATGAAACATCCACTGACACACAAGGGAATGATTATATTAGCGGTTGAGGTTAAGTGATGAGATTGAAAAAGATTGAGAAAACAAGATTGAGAAGAAAGATTGAAAGGATTGAAAAAACAAGATTGAATAGATTGAGAAGACAAGATTGAAGAACGTCTTCATCAATCCTATCAATCTTCTTCAATCTACATCAATCTGAAAACATAAAAAATTGAGTATCAATAAATTAAAAAATATAAACAGTTGAAATACATTGTCATACAGTTGTAAAAAATTATTCAATTTTAAAAATTCTCAGTCCAGTTTCTTCTGCGGAGAAGTTTTAAATCCTGTAAAACAGCCGATTTTACATTAATCTGAAAACTATAACTTTTGTAGCTTCCAAACGGAATCCACGAGAAACGCATTTCCCAGCAATGTAAATCTCTATAAATATTAATATTGGTATAAGTAAGTTGCCTGTTTTCAATATCGTAACCCGATTGAACTGAAACTTTCCACTTGCTTGTTAAATTTACATCGGTCGAAAAACTTAAGGTTTTAGTAATAGTGTGTTTAAATTTGTAAGTTTCTTCGTTATATTGGGTTGTATAGTACAAACTTAAATCTGTCCTGAAATTCCATGGAATTTTAAAATCAACATAATAATTTAAGTAATTATCGGGAAGTCCGGAATTTAATGCAGCTTGTTTCGACTCTTCGGTTTGGCTATTGTCTTTTTTCTTAAAACCATCTGAATTTAAGTTAAATCCGGCTGAAAGATTTCCCGATTGTAACCGTCCTATTGTTTTATTTTGTTTCCATTTCGACATTTTTAATTTTCGTCCTGTTGAGTCGTAGGCATAAGGGTCAATTATTCCACTAAAATTTATGTCAACCATTTTAAAAAGTGTTGTTCGCCCACTAATATTTATTGATGACCATTTCATTGAATCAAGTGCCATGTTATAACTGCTTCCAAAACTTAAACTCTCTAACAAAACAATTTTTTTTGTGCCGGTAATAGTGTCTTTTTTCGATTTAACTTTCATTTCTAAATTATTCCCCAAGTTTAAACTAATTGCACCATATTTTCCGGAGTTTGGTCCGCCAAACATGCTATTGCTAAAAATTGAATAAGTTTCGGTTTGTCCTGCTGTGTCTTTTTGCACAGTTTTATAATATCCGTATTGCTGTTTAGAGTAATCGGGACGGTAACTGTAGCTTACACTAGGCGTGAGCATGTGGCGTAATGCGATTATTTTAGCATTAGGACTTCGACTTTGGAAAAAACCATAAAGTTTTGTTGTAAATGGAATAGAAACCATATAATCGCCGGCTCTTTTAAAGCCATTAACGGTATCAGTTTTTAAATAAGCCGGTATTGTATCTTGCACAGGTTGCCATGTTTTGTTTATTGTTTTAAAATACCATCGTTCATTATAATTTAAAGATGGGTTTAATATAAAATATTTTAATACTTTTAACGAAGTAGATACAGGTACACTATGTCTTATACCATTATTAAAATTATGTAAAGTCTGCTCAGTAAATAGTAGAGTTTCTTTTGTTTGAATATTATTTGATAAATTTGAGTTGTAAGAAAACCCAAAGTTTTCGTAAACACTTTTATACCAACGCTGTTTTCCAGTTCCACCTTTTGGCTTAAAGAATGTTTGCCGCGAAAGAGATAAATTAAGTTCGGGTATGCTTAAATTAATAGTGCTATCAGTAAGATTTTGGCTATGCCGGATGTTAGCAGAGAAATTAAAAGGTGAATTTGCCCATCTTTGAACATAAGAAATATTCGACTGAACATTACTTTGTAATCTATTGTTAACACTATAATTATTGTATCTGTTATATGAACTGGAACCAAAATTTACATTTGCCGAAAATGTGTGATTAGGGTGTGCTTTAGCATCCTGACTATGCATCCACCTTAACCAGTATTGGTTAGAATTAGAGTAATTTGGAAGCTCTTTTTCGCTGATAATAAGTTTCGTATAACTCAAATTAAAATTACCATTATATTTATACCTCTTTTTATAATTAGAATACAAATTACTTCCCCAAGAACCATGCGAATAAACTTCACATTTAATTGTTGCGTCAACATAATCGCTTATAGCAATATAATATCCGCCGCCTTTTAAAAAGAACCCACGATTAATTTCTTCGCCGTACTCTGGTATAATTATACCCGATTTGTTACCTTTTTTATTTGGGAAGAAACCAAAAGGAATACCCAGTGGAATGGGAACATCTTCGATTACAAGATATGCAGGTCCCGAAATAATTTTTTCGTTAGGAATAACTTTGGCTTTTGTTAAATTAACGTAAAAATGAGGATGTTCGAGGTCGCAGGTAGTATATAATCCATTCTTTAAACAAACATTACCGTTTGATAATCTTTTAGTTTTTTCGCTATGCAAAAATCCACCTGATTGTTCTGTAATAACTCCGGTTATTATACCTTTTTTTGTTTTAAAGTTATAGCGAAGAGTATGTGCCGTAAACTCATCGCCTCCATCTTTAAACTGGGGTTTCCCAACTTCTTTACCTGTGCTATCTTTAACTCCCGCAGCAAATGCTTCATCTTTGCCAAAATCAATTTCGATATAATCGGCTTTTAGCTCAATTTCTTTATAATTAATTTGTGCAGCATTATATAAATAAACTTTTTGTTCTTTTATGTTAAACAACATCGAATCGGTTGCTGTGTATTCAACAGGAGCATCAACACGGTTACCTTTTTTTGTTACAGTAACTTTAGTAGTATCTTTGCCTAAAGAGTCGATTGCAACTTTTATTCCGTCGCTAAAATTTAATGTGTCAACACTTTTAACAATAGAATCTTTAGGATTAACAACTTGACATTTAGCTGCTCCCAACGAAATAGTTAGAAAAAAAATAATTAGTGTAAGTAAAAAAACGATGTGTTTGATATAAAAAACGTCAAGTTTGAGGCTTGCGAAGTGACAAAATGCGGAATTTACTAATGAATAATGAATGAAATCAGACCTTGTTCCGATTTTTCGGGATTTGCAAAAATATTTTAAAGAAACGGAGATGGGACGAACCGGAGAATCGGCGTAAATTCGCCGCTTCACAATTTCGCCCATTCTCCGTTTCAATATTTTTTTCGCAAACTCAATCCGTTTAAGTATAAATAGCTTGTTTTGTCGCAAGCATAACGAAATAATTGGCGTTTTCTTACAAACACTAACTAAAATAATATAAACATAATATTGTACGAAAGTATTATTTTTGTGCAAAATTTCGTTTTGTATTAAAACTTCAAAACTAATCAAAAATTTTGATGCACGATATAGACATATCATACTTAATTAATAGAAAAGCTATAATTTGCAAAGGATTGCTCTTATTGTTAATTATATTTAATTTAAAAATTAATGCTCAAAACGTAGAAAACAATTACAAATTAAAAACTGTAGTGATTGATGCCGGACATGGCGGTAAAGATCCCGGAGCAGTTGCTAATAAAGGAAAAGAGAAAGATATTACTTTGGCAGTATCATTAAAATTAGGAAAATACATCGAAAATAACTGTAAAGATGTTAAAGTGATTTATACCAGAAAAAAAGACGAATTTGTTGAATTATTTAAAAGAGCCCAAATTGCTAATACAAATAATGCCGATTTGTTTATTTGTGTTCATGTTAATAGCAGTAAAAAAACTGACCCTTATGGAACCGAAACTTATGTAATGGGTTTACACAAAACACAAGGAAATTTAGATGTAGCTATGACCGAAAACTCTGTAATAACAAAAGAAGATAATTATCAAAATCAATACGATGGCTTCGACCCACATAGTCCCGAAGCATTTATTATTTTTTCACTTTTCCAAAATGCTTATTTAGACCAAAGTTTAAATTTTGCAGCTAAAATTCAAAAACAGTTCTCGCAAAAAGCAAAACGACTTGACCGTGGAGTTAAACAAGCAGGATTTTTAGTCCTTTGGAAAACTGCTATGCCATGCATATTAACCGAAATAGGATTTTTAAGTAATGCCGATGAAGCCCAGTATTTACTTAATGATACCAATCAAAATCAAATCGCATTATCAATTTATAATGCTTTTAAGGAATATAAAAACGAGTTAGAAGGAATAACCGAAAGCACAGAAGTAATTGAAAACACAAATGTTGAAGTTCCAATAAATAAAACTGATACAGCAAGTAATAATTTGACCTTGTTTCCAAATTATGCAACAAATAATACGGATTCTATTTATTTTTATGTTCAAATAATGTCGTCGGTAAAGAAGATAAACGCTAAGTCTGAACAATTTAAAGGAGTAAAAAATATTTGCGAACTTAATATTGATGGTTGTTACAAATATACTTATGGTAAATCAACAGCTTTTAGTGAAATTTTGAAAATTCAAAAAGAAATTAAAACACAATTCCCTGATGCATTTGTGATTGCGTTAAAAGACGGAAAAAAAATTCAAGTAAATGAAGCAATTAAACAAACAAAGAATTAATTTTAGCAAATAAATTAAAAGATTAAGAGTTAATTATTAGGTATATGTTTATGGTTTATGGTTTAAAAAAGTTTACTGTTCACTGTTCACTGTTCATAGTTTGGGGTATTTGTTATTAAGTGTAAGAAAAATGATTATTAAAAATATAATTAATTTGATATAAAAACTTTATCTTTAAAGTTGAATTGTTACAGAAAATAAAATGGCATTTAAAATTTCAAACGAAGTAAAAGTTGGTGTGTTGGTCTTTATTGCCATCTGTCTTGCTATTTGGGGTTATCATTTTTTACAAGGTAAAAATTATTTCGAAAGCAGAAATATGTACTATGTCGTTTACGATAAAGTTGATGGACTAGTCGAATCGAGCCCAGTTTTAATTAACGGACTTAAAGTTGGATTAGTTACCGAAATTTCGTTTACACACGATACTTTAAACAGAATTTTTGTTAAAATGTTGGTTGACAATGAATATCAAATTCCCGATTCAAGTATAGCCGAAATTTATAGCGTTGATTTAATGGGAAGCAAAGCTATACGCCTTAATCTCACTAAATTAAATAAATTCTACAAATCGGGTGATACATTGTATTCAAAGATAGAACAAGATTTAAAATCGCAAGTTAGTGCACAAATGTTGCCATTAAAAGTCAAAGCCGAAGAACTTATACTTTCAATAGATTCGGTGATGTCGGTTGTTCAAAATATTTTTAACGAGAACACACGCGAAAATTTATCGAAAACTTTTGCCAGCATTAAAGAAACTATTAAAAATCTCGAAAGTGCTTCAATATCGCTCGATACGCTTATGCGAAACGAAAAATATGTGCTTGCCCGTATCTTTTCGAATATTGAATCAATTACCAACAATTTAAAAAATAACAATGAGCAAATAAATCAGATTCTAAATAACTTCTCAATGATAAGTGATTCATTACAAAAATCGAATATTAAAAATACTATTCAAAATGCAAACACAGTACTTTTACAAGCTAATAGTATTTTAGGAAAAATAAATAGAGGAGAAGGTTCGTTCGGATTATTAATTAATAACGATACTCTTTATAGAAACCTTGAGAACGCATCTAAAAATCTCGACAAACTTATGCAAGATTTCCGCGAAAACCCAAAGAGATATGTTCGTTTTAGCTTATTTGATTTTGGCAGAACTGTAATTGTAGATGAAAACGGGAATAAAATTAAAAAAAGAGAAAAAAACCACCAAGCCGATACTTCAGGTTCATCTTCAGATAATACTATTATATATAAGGTACAAATTCGTTCTGCAAAAAAACAAATTAAACCAAATTCTAAGGAATTTAAAGGCATTAATAATATTGAAGAAAATTTTATTGATGGAAGATTCAAATATACTATTGGGCAATACAGCACTTTAGACGATGCAATTAAAGAACAGCAAGAAATTTTGAATATTTTTCCCGATGCTTTTGTGGTATCGTTTCAAGGAAAACAACAAGTGCCAATACAGGATGTAAGAAAATAATTTTGTAACTTCTCAATAGTTGAATTGACCTAAAAAAGCCTAAAGCCCCAAGTCCCAAGAGAAGAAAGCCCCAAACGGAAAACTAGGAATCCGATATCGGATTGGAACTTATACTGTAAACGGATCAAATCCTATAGCTATCGGATTTAACATTTAATCCTGCATATATGGGACAAGAAGATATATAAGGTATAGGGTATAAAGGTATAAGGTATAGGGTATAAAGGTATAATGTAAGATGTCAAAGGGCAAATGTCAAATGTTGAATATTACGGAAAATATACATTTGACTTTTGACATCAAACATCTGACATCTGACATAAAAAGATTAAAGTATGAAAGAAGAAATGACAGATCGTTTTCTGATGTTTGCTGCTAAAGTTATTGAACTTGGCAGCAGATTGAATAAAACTTATGAAGGAAGACATATTTACGAACAATTATTTCGTTCTTCATCTTCTTCGGGTGCAAATTACGAAGAATCACATTCTGCTGAAATCACACGTGATTTTTTACATAAACGACAAAAGGTATAGGGTATTAGCGGTAGTAATTTCCATATTTCCTTATACCTTATTCGCCTATACCCATTTGCGATAATTTACCCCGTGCAAAGAATAAATAATTTTTAATTAAAAAATAATTGATGGATTGATAATAAAAAGTATTACTTTTGCTTTAAACTAAAGCGTTTATCAACAAAATATACTAACAAACATCTATGCAGAACATTACAAATATGCAACTTTTTAGATATGTTTTTTTGACAAACGTAAATAAGTTTTTAGCAACCAATTGTAAAAAATAATTAAAAAACAATAGCAATTTAATTTTTTTATAAACTATTTTTTTTACAATATTGCTGAATGAAATTATTGAAACGATAGAATTAAAATATTACAATATATAATGAGTAAAAATCATGTTGAAATTTGGAATAATTGCTTAAAAGTAATTAAGGACAACGTACCTTCAATTAGTTTTAAAACGTGGTTTGAACCAATTATTCCATTAAAAATGGAAAATAATGTACTAACAATTCAAGTTCCCAGCCCTTTCTTCTACGAATATTTAGAAGAACAATATATTGATATTATTAGCAAAACATTACGTAAAGAAATTGGCGATAACGTAAAATTAGAATATAATGTTGTTATGGATAGCAATTCGCAATCCAAATCTAAACCATATACTGTTAAGCTACCAGCTAGAAATAAACCCGATTTAAAAAATCAACCCGTATCAGTTCCATTAGATTCAGATGACGTTTCTATAAAAAACCCATTTATACTTCCCGGAATTAAAAAATTAAACATTGACCCACAACTCGACCCCGATAAATCTTTTGCCAATTTTGTTGAAGGCGAATGTAACCGTTTAGCTCGTTCTGCCGGTTATGCTGTAGCTTGCAATCCCGGTGGTACTGCTTTTAATCCGTTATTTATTTATAGTGCAAACGGTTTAGGAAAAACTCATCTTAGTCAGGCAATTGGAATAGAAGTTAAAGAACGCTTTCCCGAAAAAACTGTTTTATACGTGCAGGCTCATAAATTTATTACTCAATTTATGGACTCTATCCGTAACAATAACCGCAACGATTTTGTTCATTTTTACCAAATGATAGATGTTCTTATAATTGATGATGTACACGAATTAGCAGGAAAAGAAAGAACTCAGGATATTTTCTTTCACATTTTTAATCAGCTTCATCAATCTAACAAACAGCTTGTTATAACAGCAGATAAACCACCAGTTGAGTTGCAAGGTATTGAGCAACGATTACTGTCACGCTTTAAATGGGGTTTGGCTGCCGATTTGCAACAACCAGATTTCGAAACGCGTATAGCAATCCTTAAGAAAAAAATATATAACGACGGTATTGAACTAACCAATGAAATTATTGAATATATTGCTTCACATATTAACAACATGCGTGAAATTGAAGGAGCACTTATTTCAATATTGGCACACCTTACTCTCAATAAAAAAGAAATTACACTCGAACTTGCAAAACAAATTATTGATAAACTTGTAAAAAGTACACGACGCGAAATTTCAATTGATTATATCCAAAAAATTGTTTGCGACTATTTTAATATGCAAGCCGAGCAACTTAAATCAAAAACACGTAAACGTGAAATTGTTCAGGCACGACAAATTGCAATGTATTTTGCAAAAAATTTCACAAAAAATTCGTTAGCTGCAATTGGCTCTGTTATTGGTGGTAAAGACCACGCTACTGTTTTACATGCTTGCAAAACCGTTAGCAATTTAATAGATACCGATAAACGCTTTAAATTATATATTGATGAAATTGAAAAGAAACTTAAATTATAAAAGGAAAGCAGGTTTGATACCTGCTTTTTTTTTAATCATATTTTCCAAAAATTATCAGATATGTTTTTAGCTTCAGAAATATTATTTTTTAAATGAAGGTTGATGAATATTTAACAATAAAAGTACCTTCGCAAGGATTTTTTAAAGACCGAAAAAGCAGGTTTATCGGATTAACTTTCCCCATATTAACCGAAAATTCATTTAAACAAACAATTAAACAAATTAAAAAAGATTATAACGATGCCTCGCACCATTGTTATGCTTATGTTTTGGGGCTTAACCGCAATACCTTTCATTCAAGCGACGATGGTGAACCTGCAAACACAGCTGGTGTTCAAATTCTTGGTCAAATAAATGCAAAACAATTAACAAATATTTTAGTTGTTGTGGTACGATATTTTGGAGGCGTAAAACTTGGTGTACCCGGACTTATTAATTCATACCGGCAAGCAGCTTCTGAAGCGTTAAATAATGCCGAAATAATTAAAGAATTTGAAAAATCGAATTTTAAAATAAATTTTAAGTACCAACAAATGAGTTATATAATGAATTTGTTAAAAGAATATAAATGCCAAATAAATTCTAAAATTTTTGAATTAGAATGTAATATTGATTTTAAAATAAGAAAAAGTTTTGAACCCGGTTTATTTAAAAAAATAAATAGCATAAAAGATATAACAATACAAACAATAAATTAATAAATGAAATTACTAAAACAACTTTGCAGTATTCATGCACCATCGGGCGAAGAAATTAAACTTAAAGAGTTTATTTTATGGTGGATTAATACAAACATGAATAACTGGAAAGTTAAACCAACAATAATGGAAGATAGCGGACTGCAAGATTCTGTAGTTTTAGTTTTTGGTAAACCACGCACAGCAATATTTGCACATATAGATTCAACTGGGTTTACTGCACGTTACAATAATGAATTAGTGAACATTGGAGGTCCAAATTTTAAAAATGGCGATAAACTAATATTTGAAAAACAAAATAACATATTTGAAACAAAACTTGTGTTTGATAAAAAAACCGAAAAAGTGTTTTGCGATTACAAAGAAATTATTTCTCCAGGAACCACTTTAACATACAAGGTAAATTTTAAAACAAATGAAAAAGAAATTTTTGCTCCATATCTCGATAATAGATTAGGAGTATGGGTAGCACTTAATATTTCAAAAAATCTCGAAAACGGGATTATTGTTTTTTCGTGCTACGAAGAACATGGTGGCGGAAGCGTTGAAAAAATTGCAAAAATAATCTACGAAAAATATTCGATTAATCAAGCACTTATAGCCGATATTACATGGGCAACCCAAGGAGTTTTTCTTGATAAAGGAGTTGTAGTTTCGTTACGCGATAAATATATTCCACGTAAATTTTATACCGATAAAATTTGTAACATTCTAAAAAATAATAAAATAAAATTTCAATTGGAAGTAGAATCTTCTGGTTCAAGCGATGGCGGTTATCTTCAAAAATGCGCCCAACCAATTGATTGGTGTTTTATTGGTGTTGCAGAGGAGAATAATCATTCTAGTTTAGAAAAGGTAAATATTTTAGATGTCAATTCTATGTTAAAAACTTATGAAATATTAATGAAAGAAATGTAGTATAAATTTAATAAATAAACAACATGAAGAACAAAAGTTTAGTTTCAATCCACGATTACTCAAAAAAAGATTATTTGAGAATTATGGATTTAGCCGAAGAGTTTGAGAAAAATCCCAAAAAATACGGAAGATTGCTATCTGGTAAAGTAATAGCGACTTTATTTTTTGAGCCATCAACACGAACCCGCTTGAGTTTCGAAAGTGCAGTTCAAAGATTAGGAGGCAAAATAATTGGTTTTACAGATGCTGGTTCATCTAGTGTATCAAAAGGCGAAACTGTAAAAGATACAATTAAAACTGTATCGCAATACTCCGATTTAATTGTTATGCGTCACCCAATTGAGGGAAGTGTACGATGGGCTAGCGAAATTTCTGATGTGCCCATTGTTAACGCAGGTGATGGAGCAAATCAACATCCAACTCAATGTTTATTAGATTTATATACTATTCGTCAAACTCAAAAGAAATTAAACAACTTAACCATTACAATGGTGGGCGATTTAAAATATGGACGTACAGTTCACTCGTTAATTCAAGCAATGTCATATTTTTCTCCTACATTTCACTTTGTTTCGCCACAGGAATTAAAAATGCCTAATGAGTACAAAATATTTTTAAAAGAAAAAAACATTATGTTTGAAGAACACAAAGATTTGAATGAAGTTATGAAAAAGTCTGATATCGTTTATATTACACGTGTTCAAAAAGAAAGATTTTCGGACCCGATAGAATACGAAAAAGTTAAAAATGCTTTTGTTTTAAAAAACGACATGATAGAAGGTACAAAATCAAATTTAAAAATTTTACATCCGCTACCACGTGTAAACGAGATAGACCAGGATGTCGATTCTAATCAAAAGGCATACTATTTTAAACAAGCTCATAACGGAGTATTTACCCGTATGGCAATTATTTCATCAATTTTAGGATTAAAATAAAAAATTATTAATATGGAAACAAAAGACATGAAAGAGTTAAAAGTAAGTGCAATTAAACAAGGAACTGTTATTGACCACATCCCTGCACAAAGTTTGTTTAAAGTAATTTCGATACTTGAGTTGCAAAAAATGGATACTCAAATAACAATAGGTTACAATTTCGAAAGCAAAAGCATGGGACAAAAAGGAATAATTAAGCTTGCCGACAAATTCCCCAGTCAAAAAGATTTGAATAAAATTGCACTTTTTGCACCCGAAGCAAAAATTAACATAATTCGCAATTACAAAGTTGTTGAAAAAGATTTAGTTCAGGTTCCCGATACAATCGAAGGCATTGTTAAATGTATGAATCCTAAATGTATTACAAATCACGAGTGTGTTAAAACAAAGTTCACAGTTATTGAAAAGAAAAAGGTTACGTTAAAATGTAAATACTGCGAAAAAATTACCGACCAGGAACATTTTGAAATGAAATAAATTGCGATTTGAACTATTGTAACTATTCAGTATAAGAATTATCACGCAAAGGCGCAGGGAACGCAAAGAAAATAGAAAAAGAAAATATAGAAAACGCTCAAAATGATGAAATACGAAATAGAATTGTTTATAGTATTTACAAATTGTTAGTTCGCAAAGAAAGAAATCATTTACCCCGTAGGATAATTATGTTGAATAGCCGTTATACAATAAAAATGGAATATCCAACGGGGTGAATGATTTTTTTAAAACCTTGCGGGCTTAAAACTTTGCGGGTATTGCGTCTTTGCGAGAATAATATTTGCGGGAAATATAGTGCGAGTTAAACGAAAAATCATATTAACTTTGACACTGATTAGTAACGAACTATTATATATTGGAATATATTTTATTACGATAACTATCATGGTATAAATCCTAAATATTGTGAGCGAAGTCGAATTATCTAAAATCATTAATCATAAATTTCAACAATGTCATTAATTAAATCAATTTCCGGAATACGTGGAACAATAGGAGGCCTTGCAGGCGATAATTTAACTCCTGCCGACATACTTAAATTTACCACAGCATATTGCCAATGGATAAAAGAACAAACAAAGAACACAAAATATAAAATTATTATTGGCAGAGATGCCCGCATTTCGGGACCTATGGCTGCAAACATTATTATTGGCACTTTAACTGGTTGCGGAATTGATGTTATTGATTTAGGATTAGCATCTACACCCACTGTTGAAATGGCTGTAATATTAGAAAAAGCTGATGGTGGAATTATTATTACTGCCAGCCACAATCCTAAACACTGGAATGCACTTAAATTATTAAATAATAAAGGTGAATTTTTACCAGATTCCGATGGAAATAAAGTTTTAAAATACTCTGAAAACAAAATATACAATTATTCAGAAGTTGACAAAATTGGAAATGTTATAACAATTAATAATTACAATAAAAAACATATTGATAAAATTTTAAAACTTTCTTTAGTTGATATTAAAGTTATTGAAAAAGCTAATTTTACAATTCTTGTTGATGGAATCAACTCGGTTGGCTCACAAATAGTTAGAGAATTATTAATGGCATTAAAAGTTAAAAAGATTATTGAAATTAACAATGTGCCTAATGGTAATTTTGCCCACAATCCCGAACCACTTCCAGAAAATTTAAAAGAAACAATTAAAAAAACTGTTTCATCAAAAGCCGATTTAGGAATTGTAGTTGACCCCGATGTTGACCGTCTTGCCTTTATTTGCGAAGAAGGAACTTTTTTTGGCGAAGAATATACATTAGTTTCTGTTGCTGATTACGTGCTTTCTAAAACTCCCGGGAATACCGTTTCAAATTTAAGTTCATCCGGTGCATTACGAGATATAACTATAAAACATAAAGGGAAATATACAGCATCATCTGTAGGCGAAGTGAACGTTGTTAAAACAATGAAAAACACAAAAGCTATAATTGGCGGCGAAGGCAATGGTGGTGTTATTTATCCCGAATTACACTATGGACGCGATGCGTTAGTTGGAATAGCTTTATTTCTTACTCATTTAGCAAAAAGTAAAATGACCTGCTCAAAATTAAGAAAAACTTTACCCGATTATTTTATATCAAAAAACAAAATAGAATTAAAAGGTGGCATAAATGCCGACAAAGTAATTAGCAAAATGCAAAACAATTATAAAAAATTTGATTGCATTACAATTGATGGACTTCGTATTAATTTTGATAAAGAATGGGTTCATTTGCGAAAATCAAATACCGAGCCAGTAATTCGAATTTATGCCGAATCCAACACTTTGCAAAAAGCCATTCAGCTTGCAAAAAAAATAATGAAAGAAATTGAAGAAGTGGCAAAACAATAAAAAGTTTGTAACTATTCAGTATAAGAATTATCACGCAAAGGCGCAAAGAACGCAAAGAAAATTGAAAAAGAAAATATAGAAAACGCTCAAAATGATGAAATACGAAATAGAATTGTTTATATGATTTATAAATTGTTAGTTCGCAAAGAAAAAAATCATTAATGATTTTTTTAAACTCTGCGAGCTTAAAACTTTGCGGGCATTGCGTCTTTGCGTGAATAATATTTGCGGGAAATATGATACGAACTTAACAAAAAATTATAGTAATTTTGACAAGATTAGTTACAAAAGTTTTATGTTCGTTGTTATATTTTCAAACAAACACAAATCATCTTTCTGCAAACAATGAACGTAAAACTACAAACAAGAAACATTAAACTTCTTAAAAGCTTTCCCTAAATTTTCTATAATATCACTTGCAATTATATATTCCATGCCATTTTCATTAGCTGCAATGTCACCTGCTAATCCATGAATATAAACTCCTAATATCGAGGCTTCTAATTGACTATATCCTTGTGCTAAAAACGATAAAATAATTCCTGTTAACACATCACCGCTGCCAGCTGTTGCCATTCCCGGATTACCTGTAGAATTAAAATAACAATTTCCATCGGGGCAAATTATTTGTGTGTTCGCACCTTTTAAAACAATAAACACATTATACTTTTGTGCAAATTGTTTTGCTTTTAAATGTCGTTGATATGAATTTTCTGAATTTCCTGCAAGTCTATCAAATTCTTTAGGATGAGGTGTAAGTATTGAATTATTAAGTAAAATATTTAATATTTCAGGTTGTTTAGAAATAATATTTAACCCATCGGCATCTATAACAATAGGTTTAAAACAATTTTCAAATAAGTTTTTTAATAATTCTTTTGTTTCGTTTTTTGTTCCAATACCTGGACCAATTCCAACTGCATTATAATTTTCAAAACTTGTAATATTTGTTACAAAATTTTCATTTTCGTCAATACTTGCCATTGCTTCGGGTATGGCAGTTTGTATAATTTCGTAACCGCATTTTGGAACATGAGTAGTTAAAAGCCCTGCACCTGCTCGCAAACAAGCAAGCGAAGCTAAAATAGCAGCACCCATTTTTCCTTTACTTCCTGCAATAAGTAATGCGTGTCCGTAACTACCTTTATGTGAAAATTTATAGCGTTTGTGAATAATGTTTTTTACAAATTCATTATCAACATAAGAATAATTCGAAGGTTCAGTATTAATAATTTCTTTATGAAGTCCAATTGGTAAAACATACCAATTACCAACAAATATGTTATTTTCTGCAAAAAAGAAAGAAAATTTTGGAAACTGTAAAGTTAAAGTATAATTAGCTTTGACTATGTTCTGTAAATTGTTTTCTGAATTATCTTCACCAAATAATCCCGATGGAATATCAATTGAAACAATTTTGCAACCCGAATCATTAATTTTATTAATAATTTTAGAAATAAAACCTGCAACATTTCTTGTTAATCCGCTACCAAAAATCGCATCAATTATAACCTCATCATTTTTAAATGAAATGCTATCTGCATTTTTTATAATTGCAAACTCTAGGTTTTCGTCATTCCGAACTTGATTCGGAATCTGCATTTTAAGTTTATTGTCAGGTATAACATTACGATTCTTAAAATTAATATCTACACTCTTTAATCGTTCAATATTAATTTTACAATCTTCCGAAAACTTTCCTGAAATATCTAGTAAAAAAACCCGAACCGAAAATCTTGCTTTATATAATAAACGTGCAACTGCTAAACCGTCGCCACCATTATTGCCTGAACCAGAAACGATTACAAACTTTGTGTTTAATGGATAAATCTCAACTATTTTCTTAAATATTCCATTTGCAGCCCTTTCCATTAAATCTATTGATGCAATAGGTTCATGTTCTATTGTAAATTTGTCAATTTTGGCTATTTGCTTTGTAAAAAAAAGTTTCATTTTTAAAATTATAAATATCAATTATTTGCAAATAATAATTGTTTTATTATTTACAAATTTAGTTGTAATAATTCAAAGTACAATTGTTCATTAAAAATAATTTATAAATTTGTGAATTCTTAAAATTAATTTTAAAACAAAAAATATGCTTAAAGATCATCCAAAAGGTTTATTAGTAGCTTTCTTTACTAATATGGGGGAACGATTCGGTTTCTATACTATGATGGCTATACTTGTTATGTTTTTACAAGCTCGCTATGGATTAGATGCCGAAGCTGCCGGTACATATTATTCGTGGTTTTATTTTGCTATTTATGCCCTTGCTTTGGTGGGTGGGTTAATTGCAGACTGGACAAAAAAATACAAAACAGTTATTTTAGTTGGACAGATAATTATGTTTGCCGGTTATTGTATAATTGCTGTTCCTGGTTCAGATTTATGGATATCAATAAGTGCATTATTTGTTATTGCTTTTGGTAACGGTTTATTTAAAGGAAACTTACAAGCTGTTGTTGGTCAAATGTACGATAACGATAAATACAGAAAATTTCGCGATGGTGCTTTTATGATATTTTATATGGGTATAAATATCGGAGCTTTTTTTGCTCCATTTGTTGCAAAAGGAATTAAAGTATACTGGTTAAAAGTTAATGGTTATTTAGAAGACGGTAATTTACCAGCTTTATGTCATCAATTTATTAATGGTACACTTAAAGACACAACTCAATTACAGTCTTTAGCAAATGCCTCTATTATTTCTGACGGAGGAAAATCTGCAGCCGACCTAAGCATTTTTGCAAAAGATTACATAACAGTATTTTCTACTGGTTATAATTATGCATTTGGTATTGCTGCTGGCGCTATGATTGCATCACTAATAATTTATCTTATTTTTAATAAATTCATTCCTTCAAAACAAAATGAAATTCTTGCCGAAACTGTTACAGATAATAATATTAAAAATAATTCTATTGTAAGTTTAGGAACAAATATTAAAGCTATAATAATTTCTTTGAGTTTAACAGTTATTGTAGCATTAGGTTTCTATTTTGCTGATTTTTACACTAATATTAGCGATATTAACTATAAAATGGGGCTTGCAGTTGGGTTATTTGTAGGCTTTGTTACTTTAATATTCCAAATTTCAACAAAAGATGAAAGACCTAGAGTAACTGCTTTAAGTTTAGTTTTTATTGTTGTAATCTTTTTTTGGATGTCGTTCCATCAAAATGGACTAACTTTAACAATGTTTGCGCGTGATTATACAACACAATTCGTTGGACCATTTACTAACTTGTTCTTTAATTTAGAATCGATGCTTTCTGTAATTGCTGCAATTGCTGGTTGTGTTTTATTATTCTTTAACAAAAAGACTACCGCTAAAATTATTGGCGCAGTTATGTTTTTAGGATTCGGTTATTTATGCTATTATTTTGCTAGTGGCTTTCAACCATTAAATTCTACATCTCCTGAAGTTTTTCAATCTTTCAACCCTTTATTTATAGTAGCATTAACACCTTTAGTAATGGGAGTTTTCGCTTGGTTAAACAAAAGAGGCAAAGAACCTTCATCGCCAAGAAAAATTGGTATTGGAATGGTTATAGCGGCAATTGGTTTTATTATTATATTAATTGCTTCGCTTAATCTAGTCTCTCCAAAGAATATGGCTGGTGTTGTTGTTGAAGAAAGTTTAAGAGTTTCACCTTATTGGCTAATGAGTTCTTATTTAGTAATGACAATTGCAGAACTTTTCTTAAGTCCTATTGGTTTATCATTTGTTTCTAAGGTTGCACCTGCTCGTTTTCAGGGATTAATGCAAGGTGGTTGGTTATTAGCAACCGCAATTGGTAACAAATTCTTGTTTATAGGAAGTTTAATGTGGGGAAAAATTGAGTTATATTTGCTATGGGGAATCTTTATAGTTTGCTGTATTTTAGCCGCAATTTTCATTTTCTCAATAATGAAAAGACTTGAGCGTGTAACAAAGTAGATTATTTTTAATAAAATCATATAAGGTCAGGCAAAATTTTATTAGCTTGACCTTATTTTTATTACGTGAATCAGATAAAAATATATAACGATTATTCTACCTGGATTCGTAAGCAATTTAACGAAAGAGTTCAGAAAATTTCTGTTGATGCCGGTTTTACCTGTCCTAACCGCAACGGAACAAAAGGAATAGGGGGTTGTATTTATTGCGATAACAAAACATTTAGCCCGGCATATTGCTCTTCAGGAAAAAGTATTACTCAACAATTAAACGAGGGAATTGATTTTTTTTCAGAAAAATATCCTGCACAAAAGTATATTGCATATTTTCAGGCATATACAAATACTTACGCTAATTCAAATATTTTAGAAAAATATTATAATGAAGCTCTTTCGCACCCAAAAGTGATTGGACTTGCAATTTCAACCCGCCCCGATTGTGTTAATGATGATATACTTAATTTAATATCACAGCTTTCTAAAATGCACTTTGTTACTCTTGAGTTTGGAATTGAATCTACATCTGACAAAACATTAAAGTTAATAAATCGCTGTCATAATTTCGAAGATTCAAAAAACGCAATTTTAAAAGCTTCTGCTTTAGGAATAACTATTGCCGCACATTTAATTTTGGGCTTACCCGGCGAAAGCAAAGAACAAATTGTAAAACATGCTGAAATTATTTCCGGTTTACCAATTTCTATTTTAAAACTACATCAATTACAAATAATTAAAGATACAAAATTAGCTCAAATGTTTGAGCAAAATCCTGAATTTGTTATAATATACACTGCAAATGAATATATTAATTTAGCAATTGATTTTATCGAACAACTTTCGCCAGATATTATAATTGAAAGATTTACAAGCGAATCGCCTCGCGAAAAAATTATTGCTCCAAACTGGAATGGATTAAAAAACTTTGAGATTATTGCTCAAATCAGAAAGCGATTAATTGAAAGAGATACCTGGCAAGGAAAATTTTATTATGCAAAATAATTGTAACTACTCATCGCGTTGCCATTTCAAACAGCAGGCTCATATCCATAGAAAACAACAAGGTAAGATTCAGTTGGAAAGACTATAAAAACCATAACAAATGGAAAGAAATGGAACTTTCAGCCGAAGAGTTTATCCGCAGATTTCTGCAACATATTTTGCCTTGTGGCTTTTATAAGATACGGTATTTTGGATTGTTTGCAAGTGTTAACAGAAAAATAAAGATTGCCCGATGTTTTCAGCTTTTAGGAACAAGTCCTGAGATTCCTTCTTACGAAGGATTGCCATGTCAGCTTATACTTGAAATGCTTACAGGAAAAGACATTTTTCTTTGCCCTGCATGTAAAAAGGGAAAGTTAAGTTAACTTCCGTATTCAAAGGGAAATAGAAATACCTCTGGACAGAATAAAATAAACGATTGTCTGGTTTGGAGGATGTTCTTTGACTTAAGAGGGGTTCTAAAAATTAGATTTTTCGAGGCGGACGAGATTTTAAAACCGGAGTTTAAGTTGTAAATGAGGATTTTAATCCCGCCAAAGCGGGAGAAGTCCAACAAAGAACTAAGCGCAGCGATCTCACGAACACCATTAAAAAAAATTGAAATTGTGAGTAAAAAGCAATTTTTAGAACCCCTCTAAAATTTATTGAAAATTGTTTATATTCAAAATATTTATTAATTTGTAACTACTCAGCCGGTTCAAAGAGTTCATAAACAAATATTTGCCACAGATTACGCAGACGTCACAGATTAAAATAAAATCTTTTTTAATCAAT
>MENF01000226.1 GCA_001769035.1 Bacteroidetes bacterium GWA2_32_17 | reverse complement strand
TGTTTTGGCTAAAGCCATATTATTTATTTTAATATTCCACGACCTAAAGGTCGTGGCAATATATAGATTATTTTCAACCTAAAGGTCATGGCAATATACATATTAATTTTGCAACAATTTATTTGGAAAGATGTCTAATTATTAAAATCGAGAAAAATTATTGCTTAACAAACTTTAAAGTATTTGAAATTCCAGTTTCGTTAACAAATTTCACAAAATATATTCCTTGTGTAATATTTTTGGTATCAATATTTATATTATTCTGATTATTGTTAACATAAACAGTTTCAATTTTCTTTCCTAAAGAATTGTATATTTCTATAAACGAATTCAATTTATTTGATGAATTTATTTTAATATTTAATACGTTTTCACATGGGTTAGGGTACAATGTTATTGCATTTTCATTTTCATTCAAATTGTTTATGTTTAAAGGGTTTGTAATTACAGAAACCTTAATATCATCAAAATAAAAACCATCATAATTCATATAATTGTCACTTACAAGTTTAAATCTGAGTTTAATGCTTTGACCTAAATAATTAGTTAAATCAACTTGTTCATTTACCCATGTTGATTGAGTACCATCGTATATTGGCTGGTCAATATCCTGATAAGAATTTCCGGGATGATTATATTTTCCGCAAAGTGGAGTCCATATTGTGCCATTTGTTGAAGCGAGGACTTCAACGTAATCCCATCCGGCTTCAATGTCCCATTTTGCCCAAAATGATAATTCTGCATACAAATACGCTGATAAATTAATATAACTATTTAATGTGATATTTGTGTTAGCATTGTCATTATAATTTCCTGAAGGCGAATCGGTAAAACTTTTAGTTGCAGAATGATAGCTCGAAGTTGTAGTATTCCATGTTGTTGATGTCCAGTTATTCATATTGTTTGCAACATCATAAAAAATATCAACAGGAGTTCCGAATATTTTTGTAATAGTATCTGAATAATAAAATCCATAAGAATTCTGAACTTTATAAACATAAGAAATTATTTGTCCGGGAGTTAATGAAGGTGATAATGTAACATTAATTGAATCATTACTTGTTTGTAAAAATTGCATATTGTTTATGATTACTGGAGAACCAACTAATGTTATTGCAGAATTTGTTGGAACAATAGAAATAGTAAAAGTTGCAGGAGTGTCGAGCCCCAAACTTTGAACATCGAACTTTAAATATCCCGAACTGCTTAAAAATTTTGTGTTTGCATCACTTATTTCGGCATATTTGCCGGCAAAAAGTGCAAGGTAAAAATTCATTTCGGCAAACGATTTTGCAATTGGTTCTATTCTGTCAATTTGAGGCCAGAATCCGTCATTTGCATCGCCGGCTTCGGGTGAAAAACCCATTATTTTATTTTTTGTGCTTTGTTCGCCATAAAACCAATCTACCGAACCGCCATTAGCATTATAACCAAGTGTTTGAAAAGGAGTACCATAAGCAAACCCATTGTTTTTAGTCATTATTTGAGCATATTGTCGAAATATTGCAGAATCGGGAGTTAATAAATTATCGTAACTCCATGGATAAATTAACACATTACTAAAAGTATGATAATCAATACATAATTTAAATATTTTACTTTCGTCAAAATCTTTCATAATTTGAGTTTCGGCTTCCGAAAATGCAGATGTACCTCTATAAGTTTCATCAGATAGGTTAGGAGAGGAGCCAATATCATCATATCCCCATTGAAAACCATAATTTCTGTTTAAATCAATTCCTTTTGGATCGCCACCTGTTACTCTGCAATTTTTCCTCTGCATTCCGCCACCTCCAGGATTTGTTGTTTGGTTTAACTTATATCCATCGGGATTAACACAGGGCACAATATAAAGTTCGGTATTGTCAACAATATATTTTACAATTGAGTTTGAGTTATAGTTTTCTAACAAATAGTACATAAAGAAAAATAATTGCTGCATTCCCATTGGTTCACGGGCATGGGTTAATGCACTATAAAGAACTTCCGGTTCGGGTTCATCAATATCGGGATTATCCGAAATTTTCACCATCCAAATTTTTCTTCCTTCAATTGTAGTAGTTGAGCCAAGCTGTTGTTTTATAGTAACAAGATTAGGAAAACGTTGACGCATACTGTCAAGTTCTGTCATTATTTCTTCATACGAATAAAATCCGCCAACAGAACCAAGCGAAAAATATTGAGGAGTCTGGTATTTATCTACCGAACAGGCAACAGCGTTTATGTCTTTTTTTTTTGGTGAGTTTATACTATCGTTTGCGTTTTTGTTTCTTTCCTCGTAATATTTTGAAACGTCATCAACTAAAATTTCATATTGAAAACCATTTTCGCGGATTATTTTTATTTCATTTTCCGAGAAATCAGATATAATAAACTGGTCTTTTTTTACAGTTCCGTTATCAACGGCAATACCAAGCGAGGCAAGTTTATTTAGTCCACCTTTATCGAAGTAAACTTTTGCTTTTGAGTACTTTATAGTGTTTTGAGATTGTACATTAAATGACAAAAAAAACGTTAGAAAAACGACCGATGCTGCAAAAAATATTTTTCTCATAATCATAAATTTTATTATTATAAAGGTAATATTTGTTTTGTAATACAAGGTTAAAAATTTGTAAAAATTTTTATGTTTGTAAAATTTTATGTTTTTTTGTATAAATTTTAATTTTATGAAAAATTTATCTTTGATTATTAATTCTGTACTCTTTGTTGCAGTGGTTGTGTTATTTCTTTTACATTTTAATTCAAATTCATGTAAAAAGGAAAGTTCTAAAAAAGTAAACCAAAAGAAAATTGACAATATCAATGTAAAAGATGATATTGCTTATATTAATGTTGATACTTTATTAAAAAAATACAAATTTTACGATGAACTTGAAAGCAAGTTATTGGAAAAACAAAAAGGAATGGAATCTGATTTGAATCGTAAATCAGCAGCATTTGAAAAAGAAGCTACAGAATTTCAAAAAAAAGTGCAGAATAATAGCTTTTTAAGTCAGGAAAGTGCACAGCGGCAAGAGCAGGAGCTAATGGCAAAACAGCAGAATCTTTATAAACTTCGTGAAGATTTATCAAACGAACTAATGAAAGAAAGTCAAGGATTAGAAAAACAATTATTAGATACCGTAACAAATTTCCTTAAAGAATTTAATGCTGATTGTAGATACAGATATATTCTTAACTCTGCAACATTTTTATATGGAAACGAAGGATTAAATATTACCGATACTGTTGCAGGGATACTGAATGAACGTTATAACGCTTTGTCAACAAAGAAATAACTCACCCCCTGACACCCAATGTCGTTAAGTTAAGAAAAAAGAATAATGAATAATGAACATCGAACACCGAATAATGAAGTAAATCAACCACTTCTAAATTCATCATTCTGTATTCGACATTCGATATTTTTTAAAAATTACGTTAATTTAATTACATTGGGGTTGGGGGTGAGTAACAAAAAAATAATACAATGAATTTTGCCGGGCATTATTTACCAAACCATGCCCTATATTCTTCATTTATAAGTGCTACTCCAAATGAAGATTTATTTTTGCAAATTGTTATTCCTTGCTTTAATGAACCATATTTAATCAAAACATTAGAAAGTATATGGATTTGTGACAGACCAAATTGTTCGGTCGAAATAATTGTTGTTATAAATGCCTCAATAAATAATGGAATTATTGAATTAGAGCAAAACAGGAAATCTGAGATTGAATTTAATGAGTGGAAAAAAAAACATAACGAAAAAAAAATAAATTTTCATTTGGTTTCGATAAACAATTTGCCTGAAAAAGACGCAGGTGTAGGGTTAGCTCGTAAAATTGGAATGGACGAAGCTGTTAGGCGGTTTGAATATTTAGGAAAAAGTGAGGGCGTTATTATTGGTTTTGATGCTGATTGTACTTGTCAAACAAATTATTTAACTGAAATTGAAAAACTGTTTATTCAAAACAAAAAAATTAATGCTTGTTCAATACAATTTGAACATCCACTTCAATGCGATAAATATGATGATTTTACTTATAATTCTATTGCTAGTTATGAATTATATTTAAGGTATTATATTTCGGCTTTAAAATATGCCGGGCACCCTTTTGCTTTTCAAACAATAGGTTCATCTTTTGCAGTAAGAGCAGATGTTTATTGCAGACAAGGTGGAATGAACAAAAGAAAAGCAGGTGAGGATTTTTATTTTTTACAAAAGATTATTCAACTCGGAAATTATGCTGAATTAAATTCTACAAAAGTTTTTCCTTCGCCACGTGCATCAAACAGAGTTCCTTTTGGAACTGGTGCAACAATTCAAAAAATGCTGGAAAATAAAAGTTCTAATTATTTAACTTATAATTTAAAAGCATTTTTGGATATTGAACACGTTGTTAATTTTGTATCAAAAATGTATAAAAAGGATGATATTGTAATTAAATCTGTTTTATCAGAATTTTCTGAACCTTTGCAAAAGTTTTTAATTGAAAATAATTTTGTAAAAAATGTATTGGAAATTAATGAAAATTCAAATTCGCAAACAACATTTCAGCAACGATTTTTTAAATGGTTTAATATGTTTAAAGTTTTAAAATACATGAATTTTTCGCATCCAGCTTATTATCCTTTTGTTAACATTACCGAAAGTGCAATTGAATTTCTTAAATTGAAAGGAATTGTAACAAATAACAAAGACGCAAAGGAGTTATGTGAAGATTTCCGAAATAATAAATTATAACAAATAGCAGAGTGAATAAATTGACAAATAAAGATATCCCTGAAAATAAAAATACTAATGTAATCAATAGTCGTTAATCTATTTATCTTTGCCCAAGTTATAAAAAAGAAATTAATGGATTTAATAAATACTCTAAAACCAGGTGTTTCAAAACGTGTGATGTTATTTATTGCTGCTAGTATTTGGTCGTTTGCAGGCATTAAACTCATTTTAATTGGTTGTACATTATTTGGCGAAACAAAAGAGTTTTTTGGATTAAAAGCCGGTGGTAGTATTATTGCTGGTATAATATTTTATGGGTTAATGTTTTCGAAAATTTCGGCAAAGCATGTTAAAAGAATATATCATTTACCAAGCGAACGACCTTTTGTTTTATACTTTTTTAATCTTAAAAGTTACATTTTAATGACAGTAATGATGACCTCTGGAATACTTTCACGAAAATATCATTTAGTTCCATTCGATTATTTGGCAATAGTTTATTTAACAATGGGAATTCCATTGCTTTTATCATCATTCAGGTTTTATTTTTACGGCTTATATTATTCTAAACTAATTAAAAAACACAAAGTTTTAGAAGAGTTTGAGGATGTTGAAGATGAGTAAAATTAATCAGTTTTGACTGTTATAATATCGTTCCAATTAGTTGTGTAGTTTGGCGAAAGTTTTTCCTGCCGTAGTTTCCATTGCTTTTTGTTTCCTAAAGCAGCTAATTTTATAGTATCTTTTTCTAGTTTACTATTCAAATTATCAACTGTTTGCATTATGTTTTTATGCTTTTCGTTATTTACCGAGTCGAATAGTGATTGCTGAATTATGTTTTGAGAAATAATACCACTTACAATTACTCCTGCTTTTTTGTACAAATAACCTTCTTTAAAAATACTTTTTAATGCAATATTTGCGTAATGTACTAATTCTATTGTGCTATTTGTTGCAACTGGTAAATTTATTACTCTGCTACATGCATATTGTTTTAAATCGTGCCTGTATTGGTTGGTGTGAACAAAAACCATAATTATATTTGCAACAGATTTTTGCTTTCTTAATTTATATGCACAACGCGAAGCAAAATTTGAAACTGCTTCGGCAATTATTGGTAACTGAGATTGCATTTGTCCAAATGAACGGGCATTACAAATTGCTTTTTTTGATGGAATTTCAGTTTCCATTTCTACACATGGTATTCCAAGTAACTCTTGCTGAGTTCTTAAGCCCATTACTGTTAAGTTTTGTTTAACCCAGTTTTTTGGAGCTTGGGTATAATCGAAAGCTGTTTTTATTTCATATTTTATCAGAAATTTTGCATACTGCCTTCCAATTCCCCAAACATCTCCAATTTCAAATTGTTGTAATAATTTTATTCGCGTTTCTTCATTATCAATAATAAAAACGCCGTTAGTTTCGGGATGTTTTTTTGCATAACGATTAGCAACTTTTGCTAAAGTCTTTGTATTTGCAACTCCAATACTTATAGGAATTCCTGTATTCTTTGTTGTTGTTTTTCTGATATTTTTAGCGTATTCGTTAAGATTAAACAAATTAAATCCCGATAAGTTTAAAAATGCTTCATCAATAGAATATACTTCTATTTCGGGAGCAAACTGAGACAATGTATTCATAACACGTTGACTCATATCACCATAAAGTGTATAATTTGAGGAAAATGCTATAACATTGTGCCGTTTAAGTAATGGCTCAATTTTAAAAGCCGGCTCACCCATTTTTATTCCAACAGCTTTTGCCTCATTGCTACGGGCAATAACGCAACCATCATTGTTTGACAGAACAACAATAGGTTTACCATTAAGCGAAGGATTAAAAGCTCTTTCGCATGATGCGTAAAAATTGTTGCAATCAACTAAGGCAAACATAAAAGTGATTTGTTAAAAACAAAGTACAAAATTAATCATTGTCAATTATTATATTTTCTTTTGAAATTGGTAAAAAGTTTTCTCCTGTTACAATACTTTTACCCGTTTTAGACTCTAATTCTTTTCTTGCATTTTTTGCAACTGCTCCGCCTTTTTTACCTGCTTTGGCATTTTCTTGTAATCCTTTGGCTTGTTCGGTTTCTGCTATCTGCCGAGTTGAAAGTTCTGCTAAAGCTGTAAATATTAATTCTGCCTCACTCACGTGGTCGCGAAGATTTTGTGTTTTTAATCCTTTTAAATCTTTATGTTTTTTTACTGTTAAACCAGTCCATTCCTGATGAATAATGTTTGTAAGTAAAGCAAATTCATTTTTTTCTTTTATTCCTGCATCTTTCCAGTAATCAGTTAATTTATTTCGGGTTTCCTGACCTGTCATGCGTTGCTGAATCCATTTTTCGCTTCTTCCAAGTTTTTGCCAGTTTTCTCTTGCTCTGTCAATGCTTTGTTCGGGATCAGATATTTCCTTCATTCGCTCATAACCAACTTTAGCGAGCCATTGTTTAAATGGTTCAGCTTTGGGCGAAGGAATAGATTGAATGATACGTAAAAGTGTTTCAGTATCAGCAACATCAGTTTCTCTCATTTTGCCATCAATTGCTTTTAATTTCATCTGTCGACAAATTGTCGACAGTTCAAGTCCATCTTCGGTTTTTATTCTCAGTTTCATTTTAAACCAATAATCTCTAGGATTTATACTTTCGGTAAGTATTTCTACTACGTCAATTATAGAAAAATACCATTTTTCATTTTTTTCGTCCCAGTGGGTACGAACTTTTTTTGATTCAAACAGTTTAATAGATGTTTCTTGTTTCATATTTTAAACTATAGTTTATGAATAACAAATGTTACAATACCCCAGATAATAAATTCATTTTCTTCAGTAACTTTAATTGGTTTAAACTCGGGGTTTGCGGGAATTAACCACAGTTCATTTTTTTTAATTTTAATTGTTTTTAATGTAAATTCTCCATCAATGTAACATACTGCTTTTTTGTCATTGGCAGGTTCAAGCGCTTTGTCAATTACAATAATATCGCCATTATTAATTCCGGCATCAACCATTGAATTTCCTTTTACTTTTGCGTAAAATGTTGAACTTGGATTTGTTATAAGGTCTTTGTTTAAATCTAACGATAAATCCATGTATTCTTCGGTTGGCGATGGGAACCCTGCACTAACTCTTTCTGATAGTGGTAAAATAAGTTCAGAAGTAGTATCGGCTGAATAAAAATCAAGTTGTTTATTTGAACTTATCTTCTTAAACATATTATTTTGAGTTTATCCAGTTTACAATTTTTTCGCAATTAGGTAAATCTCTTGAGCCAGCCCAATCAACAATTTTACCGTTTTCATCAATCATAAATTTCTGAAAATTCCATTTTACAGGTGCATCTAAAACACCATTATTTTCCTTTTTTGTTAGCCAATTATATAATGGTGCTATGCTATCACCTTTAACCGAAATTTTTTCCATCATCTGAAAAGTAACGCCATAATTTCTCTGGCAAAAATCTTTAATCTCATCATTTGTACCCGGTTCCTGGTGTAAAAAATTGTTTGCAGGAAAACCAATAATTGCAAATTTGTCGCCACCGTACTTTTTGTTAAGTTCTTCCAAATTTTTGTATTGTGGAGTAAACCCGCATTTCGAAGCAGTGTTTACAACTAAAACTTTTTTACCTTTTAAATTTGATAATGGAAAATCTTTACCATCAATAGTTTTTACTTTAAAATCGTAAAACGAACCTTTTTGTTGTGCATTTATATTTATGCTAAAAAGGCAAATTGAAAATAATATTGTTGCTTTCATTGTGATGCTTTATTTTGATTGTTTGCAAATTTACAAAATATAAACTTAAATGTTTTGAAATTATAAAATAATGTTATAATTTTGGTATGGCAAAAATATTTTAAAATGTAAAATGAAACCTATATCTTTGATATTATTTATGATGTTTTATTTGAGTTTTTGCAATGCCCAATCAAACAATGATATAAATAAGGATAGTTCAAATATTTTATTAAGTACATTCAAATTTCATTCATTTAATTCAACTTTTAATAATAAATTAAATGTCCCGGTTTTTGATTTTAAAAGCAAAACAAGATTTACTATTTATAAAAGTTATATAACCAATGAATACTTAATTTACGATAATTATAGGCATGAATATAAACCTATTCAACCTTATAGTAATTTTGGAAGTGCATTAATTGGGGGCACTATAAATAGTGTCTGTCTATAATGTCCGATTTTTTCGCTATGCTTCGAACAAAACTATGGCACGGTTTTAAACCGTGCCATAGTTAGTTGAATCGCATTGCTCAAACTCGAACATTATAAATCAGACACTGACTTTATGGACAGACACTAAATAGAGTCTGTCTATAATATCGTAATAATAGTATAAAGCTCCAAATTCCAAATCCCAAATTCCAAGTTTGGGGCTTGGGATTTGAGACTTGGGTCTTGAGGTTTTGGGCTTTCATTTTTGAAAATCTTTGACTTTATAGACAGACACTAAATAGTATCATTATGTTATTTGAGAAGAAAAAATAAGTTAATTACAACCCAATTTCTTCGCTTACTGTGCACATTGCTTTTATTGCCATTTCGGCAAATTGGGGTAGTGGGATTCCAATTTTTTCGCACTCTAAAATATTTTCGCGACTTACAGATGCTGCAAAATGTTTTTCTTTCATTCTTTTAACTACCGATGATGGTTTTACCGATGTAACTTTTTTATCGGGATAAACCATAGTAGTTGCTGTAATTAAACCAGTAATAGTTTCGCAACAGGCAAGAGCATGCTGAAAAACTGTTGTGCGAGGCAATCCTGTAGCTTGTTCATTGTGCATTTTTATTGCATCAATTATTTCTGAATCAAATCCTAATGGTTTTAATATGTTTTCAGCTTCTAAAGCATGAGTTAACGGATTTCCATTTGTTACTTCAACATCAATATCGTGAAGAAGTCCTGCTAATGCCCACTTTTCTTCATCTTGATTTAAATGTTTAGCTACTGTTTTCAACACTGCCTCTGATGAAATGCAATGAGCTATCATTTTTTCGTTTTTTACATATTTTTTTAAAAGATTTAAAGCTTCATTTCTATTCATAAAATTTGAAAATTTATTTTTTCAAAAATACAAAATGCAAATGAAAAATAACAAATAAAAATAAATCTTAATTCCTAAATCCTTAACCGTAAATTTTATTCAAATGATTATCTTTGCTGAAAATAATAAATTTTTATGAGTTTAATTGAACTATCAGAACAGGAATTGATACGCCGACAGGCATTGGAAGAGTTACTTAAACTTGGCATAAATCCTTATCCGGCAGAGAAATATGAGGTGAATGCTACAACTTCTGAAATAATAGCTAATTACAGCGACGAAAAAAAGAATTATCAAAATGTAACAATTGCCGGCAGAATTATGAGCCGCAGAATAATGGGAACTGCTTCGTTTGCCGAATTACAGGACGAAAAAGGCAGAATTCAATTATATTTAAATCGTGATAATATTTGTACCGACGAAGATAAAACCTTATATAACATTGTTTTTAAGCGTCTTATTGACATTGGTGATATTGTTGGTGTAACTGGATACATTTTTATCACTAAAATGGGTGAAATATCTGTTCATGTTAGCAATATTAAAATGCTTAGCAAATCACTTCGTCCTTTGCCCATTGTTAAAGAAAAAGACGGACAAATATTCGATGCATTTACCGACCCCGAACAAAGATATCGTAACCGTTCACTCGATTTAATTGTAAATCCGCATGTTAAAGAAACTTTTATTAAGCGTACAAAAGTTGTTAACACTATGCGCGATTATTTGAATTCGAAAAGTTATATTGAAGTTGAAACCCCAATTCTTCAGCCATTGTATGGCGGAGCTGCTGCACGTCCATTTAAAACCCATCATAACACATTAGACCAAACACTTTATTTAAGAATTGCAAATGAGCTTTATTTAAAAAGACTTATAATTGGCGGATTTGATGGTGTTTACGAATTTTCAAAAGATTTTCGTAACGAGGGTATGGACCGTTTTCATAATCCAGAGTTTACTCAAATGGAACTTTATGTTGCTTACAAAGATTATTTCTGGATGTTGGAACTTGTTGAAGAAATGGTTGAAAAAGTTGCATTAAATGTTCATGGTTCAACACAAGTTACTGTTGGTGAGAATATTATTGACTTTAAGCGTCCATGGAAAAGATATACAATGTATAGTGCAATAAAAGAATTTACTGGCATTGATATTTCTGAAATGAACGAAGAACAACTAAAAGAAACAGCAATTAAACTTAATGTAAATGTTGATATAACAATGGGTAAAGGAAAAATAATTGACGAAATTTTTGGAGTTCATTGCGAACCCAAACTTATTCAACCTACGTTTATTATGGATTATCCAATTGAAATGTCGCCGCTTGCAAAAAAACATCGCTCTGTTAATGGCTTGGTTGAACGCTTTGAAGCAATTTGCAACGGTAAAGAAATTTGTAACGCATATTCCGAATTAAATGACCCAATTGACCAGCGAAATCGTTTTGAAGAACAATTATTACTTGCTAAACGTGGCGATGAAGAAGCAATGGTGCTTGATGAAGAATTTTTACATGCTATGGAATATGGAATGCCACCAACATCTGGGTTAGGAATTGGAATTGACCGACTTGCAATGATAATTACAAATTCAGTTTCAATTCAGGATGTATTATTTTTTCCACAAATGCGACCAGAAAAGAAACTTACGAGAGATGATAATGAAAAATATATTTCTATAGGAGTACCTGTACAATGGATTCCAATTATACAAAAAGCAGGATATTCAACAATTGAACAAGTTAAAAAAGCTAATCCTAACAAATTGCACCAGGAATTATGCGGTTTAAATAAAAAACATAAATTAGAGCTTCAAAACCCTAAAATTGAAGAAGTAAAAGCATGGGTCGAAAAATAATAAAAAAGCACTAAGTATAAAGTACAAAGTACAAGGTAAAGCCAAACAATTATCAATGAACAGCGATCATAGAACTGTAAATAGTAATCAGTCAACAATAAAAAGTGAATAAAGTTAAAAGTTAAATCATAAATCCGAAATCATAAATCCGAAATAAAATAATGACAATCCAAATTCGTGAAGTAAAAACAAAGTGCGATTTAAAGAAATTTGTTAAATTTCCTTTTTCGCTTTATAAGGGAAATAAATTTTGGGTACCTCCAATTATTAATGATGAAGTAAAAACATTAATGCCCGAATATAATCCTGCTTTTGAGCAATGTAAAGCAAAATTTTGGATAGCATACAAAAATGAAGAAATTGTTGGCAGAATTGGAGCAATAATTAATGAAGCTTTTAACGAAAAATTTGGCGAGAAAATTGGTCGTTTCAGTCGCTTGGAATTTATTGATGACCATGAAGTTGTAACCGAACTTACTAAAACTGCTGAAAATTGGTTAAAAGAGCAAGGTATGACAAAAATTATGGGACCATTAGGATTTAACAATCTTGACCATCAGGGAATGTTGGTAGAAGGATTTGACTACTTACCATCAATTGCATCTGAATATCATAAGTCATATTACCGCGAACATCTCGAAAAACTTGGCTATGAAAAAGAAACTGACTGGGTTGAATTTCGATTAACTTTAACAGATACACCTGTTGAAAAGGCAAACCGTGGTGCTACATTAATTCAGAAACGTTTTGGTATCGAAGTAGTTCACTTTAAAAAAATGTCAGAATTGTTACCCTATTCCGATACAATTTTTAGTATATTAAATGATGCTTTTAGCGAACTTTCGTTTGTAACACCTTTTACACCTAAAATGATTGAATATTATAAGGAAAAATACATTAAAATTTTAAATCCTGAGTTTGTCAAAATGGTAAAACTTAAAGGAGAAATGGTAGGATTTATAATTGGTTTGCCTAGTCTATCGGAAGCGATGCAAAAAGCCAATGGTAAACTTTTTCCGTTTGGATTCCTTCATATTATTAAAGATAGAAAAGGAAAAGATGTTATGGATCAATTTCTTACAGGAGTTAAAAAAGATGTGATGTCAACCGGTGCTGGAGTTGTATTAATGGCAGAAATACAAAAAGAAATGCTAAGCAAAGGCATGAAATATATCGAAACTACTGGAATTTTTGAGACAAATTTAAACGCTATTTCTAACTGGAAAAATTACGAACATATTCAACATAAACGTAAAAGATGTTTTAGAAAAAATCTATAACATTATATAAGATAAAAAATGAAATTAAAAGACCAAATAAAAAATAAGATAGGTAAGTTAAAGTTAAAGAGCGACTTAAAGACTTTCGAAAGAGTTAAAATATTTCATAATTTTAATACTGCTAAAACTGTTGGAATAATTTTCGATGGTACTAATCCTTCAAATTATGATGCAGCAAGAACTTTTGCAAAATTTATAACAGAACGTAAAATCAGAATATTTGGTTTGGGCTTTGTTGAAAGCAAAGAGGTTTCTAATTTTTATTCATATTATACTGGATTTAATTTCTTCACTATCAAAGATTCTAATTGGCAGGGAATTCCTTCAACCCACAATGTAAGCGATTTTATTAATGAAAAAATTGACATTTTGGTTGATTTACATTTGACCGAAAATTTTCAGCTCGATTATATTTGTGCTATGTCAAAAGCCGAGTTTAAAATAGGATCTTATACAACTGCAAATAAATATTATGATTTTATGATAGATATAAGCTCAAATCCAAATCCTGATTTTCTTTGTGAACAAATAAAACATTATCTTTCAATTATTAATAATTAAATAAAATGAAAAGTTTTAAAGGTACCGGTGTTGCATTAGTAACTCCATTTAATTCGGATAAAAGTATAGATTACGAATCACTACAAAAATTAGTCGAATATGTTATTAATGGGGGAGTTAATTATTTAGTTGTTATGGGAACTACAGCCGAAAACCCAACTCTAAATTCAATTGAAAAACAAAATGTAATAAAATTTATTGTAGAAAAAAACAACAAGAGAGTCCCCATTGTTTTAGGAGTTGGTGGTTATGATACCAATGCTGTAATAGAAAACATTAAGCAAATAAACAATAATGAGATTGCTTCAATATTATCAGTTTCACCTTATTATAACAAACCAAATCAAATCGGACTTTATGAGCATTTTTCTGCTATTGCTGAAAGTTCACAATTGCCAATAATTTTGTATAATGTTCCTGGGCGAACAGGTGTAAACATTACTGCATCAACTACTCTAAAACTTTCTAAAGACTTTAAAAATATTATTGGTATTAAAGAAGCATCAGGAAACATTGAGCAAATAATGGAAATTATTGAAAAGAAAAACGATGGTTTTGAAGTTATTTCCGGTGATGATGGACTTACATTACCTTTAATTTCAGTAGGTGCAATTGGCGTTATTTCGGTTGTGGCAAATGCTTTACCAAAAGATTTTTCAAATATGGTAAACTTTGCGTTATCAGGAAAATATAGTGAAGCTAAAGAAATTCATTACAAAATGTTAGAGTTTACCCGATTAATTTTTGCTGAAGGCAGTCCTGCCGGAGTAAAATGTGCTTTAAAGAAATTAGGCATTATTGAGAATATTTTAAGATTACCATTAGTGCCTGTAAGTAATGAATTGAGCATGAAAATTGAAAATATTTTAAAGAAATCAAACATTAAATTGTAAATTTGTAACATGAATACTCAAATTGACATAGAAAATAAACTGAAAGAATTAAAACCAAAACTCAATAAAGAATATAATGTTGAGAGAATCGGATATTTTGGATCTTATTCACGTAATGAGCAAAATAAAGACTCAGATATTGATATTTTGGTTTATTTCAGAAAACCATTGGGTTGGGAATTTTTTGACCTTAAAGAATTATTGGAAAAAGAATTAGAACTAAAAGTTGATTTAATTTCAGAAAAAGCATTGAAGGAACAATTAAGACAAATCATTTTAAATAGCGTAAAATATATATGACACCAATAAACAGAGACTACAATTTATACATTGAAGAAATGTTAACTTCAATGTTAAGAATTGAAGAATATATTGGAAAAATGGGGTTTAATGAATTTAAAATGAATTACTTGATTGTTGATGCAATTATTCGGAATTTTGAAATTATTGGCGAAGCATCAAAGAATGTACCTTCTGAAATAAAAGACAAATATTCTGAAATTCCTTGGAAAAAGATGTATGGATTAAGAAACTTAATTGCACACGAATATTTTGGAATAGACTATGAAATGATTTGGGAAATTTCAAAAAACGATTTACCTCAAAATGCAATTGACATTAAAAATATAATTAAAAAAGAGAAAAGCAAAGGTGGCAATAACACATGAATTTGAAAATAATATTACTTTATTAGTCTGAATATAAAAAAATAAATAGTTATGAGTGAAATACATACTGGAAATGTAATTAAAGAAGAGTTAAAACTTTTTAACAATTATATTCATACTAAAAAAAAGCTCCCAGATAATTCTAAAATTAACAGAGATAATAATTATTTGGCTCAAATATTAAAAATCAGCAAACCTTATTTATTAAAAGAATTATCTGAAACAGGTTATAAGGAATTATTGAGTAATATAAATGGACTAAGTAAAGAAACAAATACAAGTATTGTTATTCAGAAATTTTCTGAAATATATTGTGAATTAATTAAAAAGAAGTATCGTTCAGAATACAAAAACACTAATAAAACATTAAATGATTTTATAAATAAACAAGATTCGGGTATTAAAATCATTTGGGGAGATTGTTTTAAAGTATTAAAAGGAATGGAATCTGAATCAATACAATTAATGGTAACTTCTCCGCCGTATTATAATGCAAGGGAATACTCTCAATGGAATAATTTAGATGAATATTTGCAAGATATGAGAATGATTATCAAAGAATCTTATAGGGTATTAGATAACCATAGGGTTTGGATTTGGAACGTTGGAGATATTTTTGATAATGATAATTTAGCAGTAAAATCTGTATGGGGTAAAAGAAGGTTGCCTCTTGGAGCATATTTTATTAAAATTTTTGAAGAAGAAGGATTTACTTTTGTTGATGACTTTATATGGGATAAGGGAGAAGTCCAAAGCGAAAGACATAAAAACGGTAATAATCCATATCCGTTTTATCAATATCCTGCCAATTGTTATGAGCATTTATTGGTATTTCATAAACACAGATTAGACAAAACAAAATATCCTTGCCCTGTTTGCGGGTGTCTGAAGGTTAATGGTAATTCACAACCTGAAATTGGCATACAAAGTTGGGAATGTAAAAATTACGATTGTTTTGAAAGAAGTGAAGGAAATAGAGGTAAAAGATTTTCTTATAAAACAAATATTACACAATCACATCATTTAAAAGAGCATGAAATACCAAAAGATTTTATTAGTAAATGGAGGAAAGATATTGTTAAATTTTCCCCTGTAATTAAAATAAACAGCAAGGGTGTTAATACTTTAGGGCACACCGCACCATTTCCACCGGATATACCCGAATTTGCAATTAGAATGTTTACTTATGAAGACGAAAAAGTATTAGACCCTTTCGGAGGTAGTTTTACATCTGGTATTGTTGCAAAAAAATTAAACAGAATAGGTATATGTATTGAACTAAATGAAAAACTGTTTAGAAAAGCAAGTATCGAAAATATTATTAAAAATCTTAATATTACAAACATTTCCGAACTTAATTATGAGTGAAAAAAACACAACAGACCTATCGGCAAAACATTTTTCAAGATATGGTGAATTTTTAGTTTCGTTTGAACTTTCAAAATATGGTTGGAATGTTTACAATCCAATGTATGATGAATATATTGACCTTGTGATTCATAAACATATATGTACTGTTTGTGGTAAAAATTGGAATTTGACTCCTGCATTAGTTTGTAAAAATTGTGGTAAAGATTTTTCAAAATCGCAAAAAAATAAAATTAAAACAGGTGTTTGTCAAGATTGTAATAAAGTGCAAGCTGGAAATAAAGTTAAATGCGAAAGTTGTGGCAGTTCTAAAGTTGTAAGAAGACCTACATGTGATGTATGTAAAGGGGAAATAGAAATGATAAAACATAAATGCGAATGTAATTCTACGAATTACGAAACTAAATTTAGAACTATACAAGTAAAATCTTCCAGAGTTGAAGATGGTAAAAATTCTTATGCAACTGATATGAAACCTAAAGACCTAATTGAAGATGGTTTTCATTTTTATATATGGTGTTTAATTGACGATAATGATAAAGCTCATTTTTTAGTTTTAAGTGTAAGTGATTTTAAAAGAGTTATGGGTAATTCAATTAATGGTATTTCATTTTTTAAAGACCAGGATAGGCAACATTTTAGCTCTAAAGACTTTGGCAAATGGGCTGAATTTGAAAACAACTTTTCAATTTTAGAATAATAATAAACATCTTTAATCAATTTATAATTTCGTTATTAATTAGAGTTTGTCAATAAAGTCAAAGATTTTTTAAAAATGAAAGTCCCAAGCCCCAACTTTCAAGAACCAAGTCTCAAGTCTCAAGCCCCAAACTTGGAATTTGAGATTTGTAGGTTGGATTTTGGTACTTTCCACCATTATTATAACATTATTTACAGAAATTAATTAATGGAAACATCAAATAATTTTATACCTATAAATAATTGGTTTGATAATGAGATTAAAAATCCCGTTATTATTGCTGGTCCTTGCAGTGCCGAAACTGAATTGCAGGTTTTAAATACTGCCGAAGCTATTTCTAAAATTCCAAATGTGAAAATATTTAGAGCAGGTGTTTGGAAACCACGAACCCGTCCCGGGAGTTTCGAAGGTGCTGGCAAAAAAGCATTAAAATGGCTTCAAAAAGTTCAACAAATTACAAAATTAAAGGTAGCTGTCGAAGTTGCAACTCAACAACATGTTAAGGAATGTATTGATGCCGGTATTGATGTTTTTTGGATTGGAGCAAGAACAACTTCAAACCCGTTTTCTGTTCAACAAATTGCAGAAGTTTTAAAAGATAGTAAAACTCCTGTATTAATTAAAAATCCTATAAATCCCGATATTGATTTATGGACGGGTGCAATTGAAAGAATTGCTCAGGTTGGTGTTAAAAAAATTGCTGCGGTTCATCGTGGATTTTACCCTTTCGAAAAAACAACTCTCAGAAATATTCCAAAATGGGAAATTGCTATTGAATTAATGACTCGTTTTCCTAAGCTTTCTATTTTATGCGACCCAAGTCATATCTCCGGTAATACAAAATACATAAAAGAAATTTCGCAAAAAGCTTTCGACTTAACTTTTGACGGATTAATGCTCGAAAGCCATATTTGTCCAAAAGAAGCGTTTAGTGACAAAAAACAACAACTTTTACCAAGCGAATTAAAAGTATTACTCGATTTATTACAATTCCGACAATCAAATTTGAATAATGGGTTATTAGATATATTTGAATCGTTTCGTTCAAAAATAGATTCTATTGATTTTCAATTGCTTGAATTGTTATCTCAAAGAATGAAAGTTGTAGAAGATATTGGTGGTTACAAAAGTCATAACAATATATCAATATTGCAGTTACGACGTTGGAAACAAATAATTGAAACAAGAGTTGATTACGGAAATAAACTTGGTTTAGATAATATTTTTATTAAACAGATATTGCAACTAATACACGATGAGTCTATTAAAAAACAAACTGAAGTTGTTTATAAAAATAACAACAAAAAAATATAAATTATTTGGAATTTTTCATTGTTAGTTACAATCTGTTTTTTCTTAATATATAAAATAATGGTCAAATTGTTAAATGGTTAAATTGTTAGTTTTTGGTTGGTGTAACTAATTAGCTGGTTTAACTCTTGAGGTAGTTTTTGAAGCTCTCCAAGAATGTGTTTATAATGTTCATCATTAATTAACTTTCTTACTTTCGACTTCTCGTTCCAGTCAAGAGATTCTTTTAAAGAACCCTGACTGTAACGATAAAACTTAATTTTATCTTTCTTATTATAACGTCCAAAACCCTCTGCAATATTTGCAGAAATAGAATCGGCAGCCTCAATAAATTGCCCACCAACGTGCTTTTTTGCAAACCAATCCCATTCTATAACAATGTCCCATATATAATTGGTTAAATTAAATGCAATTTTATATGCTTTAATGTCATTCAATTTTAAATAATTCTTTTCCATTTAACAATTTAGCAATATAACAATTTAACATAATAAAGTGTAAACTGCTTTAAAGCAATTCGATAATTATCCGATTTGAAAGATGCCATTTATTTTATCTGTTTCACATTAAACTCAAAACTTTCCATAATTGGATTTGTAAGCATTTTTTTACAGGCATCATCAATAATTTTTTCGGCTTCTTTATTTGAAGCAGCTTCAAACTCAATAGTTATATGCTTGCCAATTCTCACATCAGATGTAGTTTTGTAACCATTGTTATTCATGCTTTGTAAAACTGCTTTTCCCTGTGGGTCTAAAAGTGCTTTTAATGGCATTACATTTATTTCAGCTATAAATTTCATAAGTAGTTAAATATCAGTTATTAATAATTAAAACATTAAAACTTGTTACTATTCAGCAACAAAAGTAAATATAAATTGTTTCATTGCATCATTGTTAAATTGTTAAATTGTTAAATTGCTGCTACTTCTTAATAATGAAACAAAATAACAATTTAACAATTGAATGACTATGAATGACAAAGTATGACCATTAACTCTAAACCCGAAACCAAAAACCCGAAACCAAAAATCCGAAACTATTTACGATATAAATCTATAAAAATCGGATAATGGTCGCTAAAGCCGCCATTAAATTTCATTCCGATAAATGTTCTGAAAGGTTTATATCCTACAAAGGCATCATCGGGTACAGTTAAAAAATCGGCATTAAAAACCTTAGCATCATCAACAGTTGTATAAACTGAATTGGTTTTCATTAACATTGAAGTAGATACAATTATTTGGTCAATTAATCCCCATTCGCCCTGATATTTTAAACTTCCCATACCTCTTTTTTCTTTCATGTACCATGCTAAATTATACAATTGCCCGGGCACAAGTGAATCGAAATTATGTCCAGCTTGCAGAATATCTGTAACACTAATATCTTCTGGCTCATCGTTAAAATCTCCGATTATTATAACATTACTCAATGGGTTAGAATTGAATATTGAATCAACTTTGTTTCTTAAAATTTTAGCAGCAATCCGTCGGTTCATTTCCGATTCGGAACGCCCTCCAAATCTTGAGGGCCAGTGATTCATAAAAATATTTAATGTATCGTGGTCATTAGTATATCCTTTTGCATAAAGTATATCGCGTGTTTTTTTAGATGTATCGAAAGGGAAAACTATTTCAATAAATTGTTTCGAAATTAATTTGAATTTATCGCTTCGGTAAAGCATTGCAACGTCAATTCCACGTCTATCGGGTGACTCTTTATGTATAATTTCATAGAAACGAAATTTTAATGGAGTACTTTTTAATAAATCTCTCAATACAAATTCGTTTTCTACTTCGCAAAGTCCAACAATTTCGGGTAATTCCCAACCACCAACAGCCGATAAAACTTTATAAATTTTCTTTTGTTTTTCTTTGTATTTATCCCAACTCCAATGATAATTTCCTTCTGGAGTAAAATCTACATCGTTTTTTAAACTATCATTAAACGGGTCGAAATAATTCTCCAAATTATATGAAACAATTCTAAAATATCCGCGTTGGTCGCTAAAATCAAGTTTATCAATATGTTTTTGATTCTTGTTTTGTGCATTACAATAACAAGTAATAATAATTGTTGAAAATATTAATATAAATTTTCTCATTTTAAATTCTGCCTTTCATAAGCTCCTAAATCCGGTTTATTATCTCTAAAATTTTCCAATATATCTATATTAAAAGGATATTGATTAATACTATTATCTCCTTTATCAATGCAAAACGAAAGTGTGTCAAGCGAAAAATCGTCATTATCCGGATTTTTTAAACCAGGGGTGTGATTTGTAAAAACATTTTCGTAGTGAATGTTTAAAATATCTGTTGTGTCTGCAATTTTTAACAGAGAGTTTGTAAATTTATAATTAAAAGTTTCTGCATAAATTGCATCAAAGCCAACTTCATTTTCGAGGTTTCCATAAATTATACAATTTATAAAAGTTGCCTCATTTAAAGGTCTAACCTGATAAACGCCATTAACGTCCTGATAATAATTATTTAATAATACCGAAGGAGTTTGTCTGTTTGCATATTGCCATGTATTATAAATTGTGCAATGGTAAAATTGGTATTTTCCGCCAGTTGTTAAAGCTACTGCAAATTGTCCGCAATTTGCTATTACATTATTATATGCCTGAATGTATGCACCTTGCCCATAAATTCCAACTGCATTCATGTTTAAAATTTTAGTATTTGAAATTGTAACAGTTGGATTATCTTGATATTGAGTCATATTAGTATCGGCTTGCACACCAATAATTGCATTTTTTATTTCGCAGTAATTTAGTTTGTTATCTTTACTTCCATAAACAATATCATTATTACTTTTTGCAGTAGCAAAATAAATACCTGCCCATTGCCCGGGAACATCATCGTACCAGTGTTCTAAACGGTCGTTTCTAAATAAAACCGGTTCATCTTTATTACCATTAGCTATTAAAGTTCCCAAAACATATAATCTGGAATCTTTATGAAAATAAATTTTTGTGCCCGCTAAAATATTAAGTGTAACACCCGAATCAACTAACATTGAGTTATAAACTAAAAATGGTTTTGTGTTTGTCCATGTTGTATCGCTTTGTATTATTTTACCATTAATTAAATTAACATCTTGTCCAAAAGCTACTAATTTAATATCCTGCATATTTCCATTAGTTTCAAAAACAATTGAATCCTGCACAACTAAAGGATTATTTGAGTTTAGCGGGTCAATATGAACTTCAACAAAAATATACATACTATCTTTTGCATCTAATTCCACATCATTTAATTGTCTGGTACTTACACCGTTAATATTTAATCTAAAGAAAGACGCATTACCTTTAGCCAAACGAATTGAGGATATTTTTATTGGCTGGTTATAAGGGTTATAAATTTTAAAATTTAAAGTAGCAGAGCCAATGGTAGTAAATACTGTATCAAACTGAACAGTATCGGTAGAGAAATCAAGCTTTGCTGATGAGTCAGTAAAAAGTTTTTCTTTTTTGCACGATATTATTACAAAGCACGTAAAAAAAATAAATATTAGTGATTTTTTAACTGCCATACATAAAGATTAACGGTAAAATTAAACGAAAAATTTTATTTTTATTGTATAAATAAAAAATTATTTTTTTGATAATCCTTAAAATCATTTTAGGTGGGTTCTAAAAATTAACAAATAACGTCATGTCGGGCTTGACCCGCCATCTCATATTAAAGCCAGAGCTTCGTTGTTCTGCCAATGTCGGAATAAGTTGTGAAATGCTGAATCAATCCTGAACTTGATTCAGGACAGCATGACGTGTTGTTAATTTTTAGAAGTCCCCTTTAAAAAGAATATAATTAGTAACTTTGCAAAATCAAATATTGATTAATCAAATTGTATTTTATTGACGAAATAATTAAAGAATTTACCATACCTTTTCAAAATCAGGTATTAGTTTTTTCGTTAATTCTGTTTATTATATTACTGTCTCCTATATTTTTACGTAAATTAAAAATACCGGGGATAATTGGACTAATTATTTCAGGTGTAATAATTGGTCCTCATGGTTTTAATATTTTAGAAAAAAATTCGGCAATAGATTTATTTTCGACAATTGGCTTGCTTTACATAATGTTTATTGCTGGTTTGGAGTTGGAAATAATTGAGTTTAAAAAAAATAAATACAAAAGTATTGGTTTCGGTATATTTACATTTATTATTCCTTTATCAATAGGAATACCAGTATGTTACTATTTGTTACATTATAATATCGCTGCAAGTATATTAATTTCAAGTATGTTTTCGACTCATACACTTGTAGCATATCCAATTGTGTCGAAATTTGGAATTTCAAGAAATCAGGCAGTTGCAACAACTGTTGGGGGGACTATTTTTACAGATACTGCTGTACTTGTAATACTTGCAATTATTACAAGTTCAGTATCGGGTGGTTTAAATACTGAATTTTGGCTCAGTTTATTAGTTTCTGTTACTATATTTTCAGGTATAATATTTTTTATTATTCCTATTGTTACAAAATGGTTTTTTATAAAAACAGAAGGCGAGAAAATATCACATTTTGTATATGTTTTATCTATATTATTTTTATCTGCATTTTTGGCTAAAATTGCTGGTTTAGAGCCAATTATTGGTGCTTTTATAGCTGGAATTGTTTTAAACAGATTGATTCCGCACTCTTCAGCCTTGATGAACCGTTTAGGGTTTGTTGGAAATTCTATTTTTATTCCTTTTTTTTTAATAAGTGTCGGTATGTTGGTTGATATAAAAATTCTTTTTAATGGTACTACTGCTATTTTAATTGCTATTACATTGTCGGTTGTTGCGATTGCAGGAAAATGGCTGGCAGCTTATGTAACTCAAAAAGTTTTTAAATATAGTTCAGACCAGCGTTTGCTAATTTTTGGATTAAGTAGTTCACATGCCGTAGCCACTCTTGCTGTAATAATGGTAGGATATAAAGCTTCTATAATTGATAATAATATATTAAATGGTACAATTATACTTATTTTAATTACTTGTATTGTTGCTTCATTTGCAACAGAAAATGCTGCCAAAAAAATTGCTAGTAAGCAAGATAGCATTTCTGATAGAGATGAAGAAACTATTTATAAACAGGAAAATATTTTAATATCTATTTCAAATTTCAATAATATTGAGCAATTATTAGATTTCTCAATCCTTATAAAAGAAAAGAAATCGCTTACTCCAATTAATATATTATCTGTTGTTAACAATGATTACAGTGCTGAGTTGAATATGGTTAAAGCAAAACGTAAATTAGAAAGATATATGCTATATGCTTCTGCATCAGAAACTAAAATTAATCCTATTGCAGTAATAGCCATAAATTTAACTGATGGAATTGTGCGAACTTCAAAAGAAATATTAGCAAATATTATCATTATTGGCTGGCCCTCAAAAGATACTTTTGTTTACAAAGAATTTTTACAAAAAATTGAAAACATTTTAAGTTTAACAAATAAAACTATAATGTTTTATAATCATATTACACCTTTAAATATAAATAAAAGAATTAAAGTTTTATGTTTACCATTGTCTGAATTGGAATCTGGATTTTATGTTTGGTTTAATAAAATTGTTTTTCTTGCAAAAGAATTAAGTATAAACATCGAATTTATTTGTAATAATATTACTCAAAATGCTATTAATAAGCTAATTGCTAAAAGAAATTATAAAATTATTTATTCGTTTAATAATTTTGTAGATATTAACAATATTAATTTGCTTTCATGCCAAATAAATTCTGATGATTTGTTTGTTGTTGTTTTGTCAAGAAAAGGTTCTATTTCGCATCAAAATAATATTGACAATATTCCTAAAACACTATACAAATATTTTATTAACAATAATTTAATTTTAATTTATGCATCAGTTGGTACAGGCGAAAATAAATTTGAAGAATATAATGATGTAAATGCTGAAATTTTCTCGAAAGGAATTGCTACTGTTGCAAAATTACAAAAAGGTATAGGGCATATCTTTAAAAATAAAACTGATGAGTAAAGTTAGAAGTGAGAAGTTGAAAATAATATTAAACAATAAACATAGAAATTGATTGTAAAAAACATAAACACATAGAAACAAGTAGAAATAAATAGAAATACATTGAAATAAATTGTAAAAACAATAAACTGTAAACTATTGTATGACCATGAAACCAAAAACTCTAAACTTTTTTAACAATAAACTTTAAATTATAAATAATTATGTTTTCAGGAATAGTAGAAGAAGCAGCTAAAGTAGTTGCATTAGAAAAAGAAGGTGGAAATCTTTATATTTCAATGGAATGTGCTTTTACAAAAAAATTAAATATTGACCAAAGCATTGCACATAATGGAGTTTGCTTAACAGTTGTAAAAAAAACTGATAAAAGCTATACAGTAACTGCAATACAGGAAACATTGGACAAAACAAATTTGGGCAGTTTAAAAATTGGCGACAAAGTAAATCTTGAACGCAGCATGACGGTTGATAAATTATTAGATGGTCATTTAGTGCAAGGTCATGTTGACCAAACTGCTGTTTGTACCGAAGTAAAAGAAGCCGACGGTAGTTGGTATTACACTTTTAAATACGACCATACAAAAGGAAATATAACAGTTGAAAAAGGGTCAATATCTATAAATGGAGTAAGTTTAACAGTTGTAAATTCACAAGAAGATAAATTTTCGGTTGCAATAATTCCTTTCACCTATGATGTTACTAATTTTCATCAGATTAAAAAAGGTACTGTAGTTAATCTGGAATTTGATATTATTGGAAAGTATATTCAAAAAATTCTTATGACCCAATTAGATTATTGGAAAAAACAAGTGGGATTTAGGTAAAGGGTATAAAGGTGTAGGGTATAACCTGCAGAACCCAAGTTCCAAGAACCCAAGCCCCAAATTTCAAATTCCAAGCTCCAAATCTCAAGCCCCAAACTTGGTATTCGGTATTTGGTATTTGAGATTTTGGGCTATACATAAGATGTTAAAAATTTGAGTTTTTCCAAAAACAGTTCCCCCAATTTTTGTTTTAATCAGTACATAAACGACTTGTTAGTTGGTCAAAACAATTGATATTAAAAACTAATTGCCTATAAAATTAACATCTTGCGATGCTTGTCAGCCGTTTTGACCTATACCTAAGTGCTTATTAGTAGCATGAGTAATATATTAATATGTACATATAAATTAGGGGGTATTTTTTCATTCTACATTTTACGGTTTAAAATTCTATATTCTACATTTTTAAAAGCAAAAGACAAATAATTCACCCCGTTTGATAGTTTAATTTTAGTAGTTGTTCCTGTTTTATTAATCTTATCAAACGGAGTAAATGTAAAATGTTGAATATCCAATGTAGAATTTTAACTGCAACTATTAAGAAAATACTAACAAAATACAAAAAAACGGGGAAACTTTTTTTTCAAATATAGTGAATTTATAACGGCTTAGGCTATACCTCTATACCTTCTTGTCCCATATATGCAGGATGAAATGTTAAAATTTGTCCCGTTTACAGTATATATTAGTAAAGCTTGAAGTTAATAGGTAATTGAAAAGATACTTTTACAGCTTTTCCACGTTGTTTTCCTGGAGTCCACGAAGGCATGTCGGATACAACTCTCATAGCTTCTTTATCAAGATAAGGGTCAACACCTCTGAGAATCTGAACGTCGGTAACTTTTCCTTCTTTATCAATTACAAATTGAACAAAAACTTTTCCTGTTACTCCGTTTTCTTTAGCAATTCCCGGATATTTTACATTGTCAACTATCCATTTGTTAATGGCTTCTATACCGCCCGGAAATTCAGGTTTTTCTTCAATTACATAAAAGTTAACTGGTTCATCGTCTATAAATTCATCCTTTTTATCGTTAGGTTCATCAGGAATTAAATCGTCATTTTTCTTTTCTGCAAGATCATCATTAGTTGACATTTCTATTGTGTCCTCTGCATTTTCAACTATCTCAGGTGCGGTGTATTTTACTTGTTGCTCGTCAGTTACTGGAGTTGGCGGTGGAGGCGGTGGTGGAGGAAGTACGTCTGTATGATTATCAACATCTATAAATTCTGTTGTATATGTTTCATTAATAATATTGTTTCCACTTTGATTATTAAAAGCCATAATTAAAGGTGTAACGGTTGTAATTAATAAGAGAAAAAATGCAAAGCTTAAAGATTTAATTACATTTTTCTTATAGCTTTTTCTAAGCTCATAAGCACCATACTCTTTGTTTCTGTGAGCGAAAACAATTTCATCTAAGTTTTCATCTCTGGTTTTTTTAATTTTTGACATAATATTAATATTTAAGGTTTATAATTAGTGTCTTTCTATAAACTCTGTGTCTGATTCATAATGTTCGAGTTTGAGGCTTGCGAAGTTTTGAAAACCAAGGAGTTTACTATAGTAAATGACTGTTTTCAAAACGAGCATAACGAAAAAATCGGACATTATGGACAAACACTAATTAGAGCAATATTAATGTAGTTATGTCCTCATATTTAACTGATAATAGTTTATTATAATTTTAAGAACGTAACTATCATGCTTCTTATTGTTTTTTCTTTTTAGTTTAATGATGCAATAAAAAAAAAATTCCATATTATTTGTTAAAAACTTTTCGAAAGTTATTAATAACTCATGTTACGTAAGTAAAAAATTTGTCTCGCAAAGCGATGCACTGAGCTTATCGAAGTGCCGCCAAGTTCATAAAGTGTTAATATTCATCAAAAGTATACCACCAATATTCACTAAAAGTATACCAATAAAATAATTTATAGTTTTTGGTTTCGGGTTTTTAAGTTTGTACCTCGGGGCCATAATTTTGTACCTCGTAGCTATTGTAACGAACTTCTTTAGTACCTTTTCTGCTGTATCGTACTTCTTTACAATTGTTACGTACTAAATTATTGCTGAAACGTACTTCGTTACAACTGTATCGTAGTTCGGTGTTGCTGTAACGTACTTCGGAGGTACTAACCAAAGCAAATTTTACTACTGTGATGTAGTTCGGAAGTACTGCAACGTACAGATTTGACAACTTTTTAAAAGTTGTCAAATCTTACTTACTATTTATTAAAACAATTGCCCCGCACTAAAGTGCGGGGCAATAAATCTAACAATTGGCAAAACCCTCAAGGTTTAACTGGGCTAAAGCCATTGCAAAAATATTTGAATGAACCGGAAATGTGACGAACTGGAGAATCGGCGTTAATTCTTCGTTTCACAATTTCGTTCATTCACAGTTTCAATATTTTTTTTGCAAACATAATCTGTTTAAGTAAGATTTTCAAAATAACTTCCCCCAAAAGCACTTTATTAATTGAGGCATAATGAGGCAATTTTAT
>MENF01000225.1 GCA_001769035.1 Bacteroidetes bacterium GWA2_32_17 | reverse complement strand
AAAATGGATTATTATTAACTTAAATACTTGATAATTAATGCGTTTAATACTTTTTAAGGGACGACTAATTAAGAAATAAAAAAACACTCCGAACTTTAAATATGTTCTTTGTTTTATAATAGTCATACAGTTGTCAGATATAGCCATACAATAGTCATACTTGGTCATTCAATTGTTATATTGTTTCATTATCATACATGGTCATACAGTTGTAAAACTTTGTAATGCAGTTAGAAAACCATTGTGTGACAATTGAATTAACTATTGTATGACTATTGTTATTATTGTTCGTAATTTGGAATTTGGAGCTTTGAATTTGGAATTTGGAGCTTTTTCATTATTTTGGGTATTCAATTCGTGAGTGGTAAATGTTTTTCAATTTCTTTTTAAAGATTTCTTTAGCTTCAAATATTTCGCGAAGTGTAATAGCTGCATTATCAAACTGTTTTTCAGCCATTTGATAATTAATTATGCTTTCTACTAATTCATTTATTGATTGCTCGCTATATGATTTTAATGTTCGGGCTGATGCTTCTATTGCATCTGCCATCATAAGTACAGCAGTTTCTTTAGTTGTAGGGGGCTGTCCTTTGTATGTAAATTTTTGTAAATCAATTTCAGAATTGGGAAATTTTTTAATAAATTTTTTATAAAAATATTGAACTTTAGTATTTCCATGATGACTTCTGATAAAATCAATTACCTGTTCGGGTAATTGATGCTTGCGGGCAGTTTCGATACCATATTGAACATGCCCTGTAATAATTTCGGCACTTTTTTCTAAATCTATCTCGTCATGGGGATTTAAGCCAGGGCTCTGATTTTCGATAAAAAAATGTGGCAAACTAATTTTTCCAATATCATGGTATAATGCGCCGGCTCTGATAAGCAATGAATTTCCGCCAATCTTATAAATAACTTCTTCGGCAAGATTTGCCACTTGCATTGAATGTTGAAATGTTCCGGGAGCTTTTTCAGCTAAATTTCGAAGTAAAGATTGATTTGTATCGGCGAGTTCCATTAATGTAACATCAGACAAAAATCCGAATATTTTTTCGAAAATATAAATTAATGGGTAAGCGGCTAAAATCATTATTCCATTGCCGACAAACCATGAAAGATTCCGCAGTCTTATATTTTCAAAATTTCCCTCCTGTACAACTGCAATCCCCAAATATACAATGCAATATGATAAAAATATAAATACAGCTGCCATAAACAATTGCCCCCTCCTTTTAACATTTGCAAGTGAAAATATAGCAACCATTCCTGCAATTATTTGAAGAAAAATAAATTCAAAACTATTAGGCATAAAAAAGCCAATTAAGAGCATAGTAACATTATGTATAAATAATGCAAGCCTTGAATCGTAAAATGCACGTATAATAATTGGCAATAAAGTAAATGGAACTAAATATACACTTAAAACATTAAAGTTTAAAGTTAGACGCGCAACAATAACAAAAATAATAATAAGACTTAAAATAAACATTGTTTTTGTAAAATGTTCTAACACATCTTTCCTGAAGTTTAACAAAAACATAAAAATCATTAATATACAGATAAATACTGCTGTTGTTTGTCCAATAATTAGAGCAGGGTTGTATGTTGTTAACTCATATTCGCTTCGTAATGATTCGAGAATATTAAATTTTTCGTTATTAACTATTTCACCATAAACTATAATTTTATCGCCAGCATTTATCATTCCATGCGTTAAGGAGATGCTGTTAATTAACTGTTCCTGAGTACTTAAATATGTTTCTTTATCAAAGTTAGTATTTGGAACTATATATTTTGAAATGTATAAATCCTGAAATAATCGTGAAATAACTTTACTGTCGTCGAATTTGTTAATAATAAACTCGTTAACTTGTTTGTTTACATACTCAATTGCATTAGTTTGATTACGAAACGAGCTTAATTGAAACTCCTCTTCAACATTTGCTTTCTGAACGTAAATAATTGAATTACTGATTATTGTTTCAATTACAGAATCGGGGACTTCAATAATGCCGGGATTATTATAAACATCTGAAAGTAGTGAACTGCACCATGAATAAATTAAACTTTTAGGATTTTCGACATTTGTAAATAATTTTAAAACCTCGGTTGAATCAATTTTATAAGTGCTGTCCCAAACTTCATAAAAATTTATTTTAAACTCATCAACTTTAGCCGAAAATATTTCCTTGTTGTGAATAAAATATTGTGGAGAATTTTTTAGTAAACTGTCTTTTTCGAATTGAATTTGCTTGTCTGTTTTATTTATTGGAAAATCAAACGGAGCAATTAAAGTTTCGTGTAACCATGGTTTTCCTTTTTGATATTCGAATTTATAACGAATTTCTTTAGGAATAAAAAAAACAATGACCGAAATTGCAATTAAAAATAAAAATAAGATACTAATTCTACGTGCATTGTCAATAAAAAATCCGATAATTTTTCGCATGATATTATTAATTCTCTAATGCAAAGGTAAAAATTAGCAATTAATTTCAATAAAAAATTAGTTTTTCGATGTATTTATTTATTTTCGTGGTTTAAAATTTATTGTAAAATGAAATATGCTATTGCTTGTACAAGTGTAATTCCATTACGTCCTGAACCTTCTGATAAAAGCGAAATGCTAACTCAAGTATTGTTTGGCGAACTTGTTCAAATTTATAAATATGCAGGAAACTGGGCAAGTATTAAAAACGTAACTGATGGTTATTTGGGCTGGATTGATAAAAAAACTTTAATTCAATTAACCGAAAAACAATTCAAAAAATTAAAATGTAGTGATAAAACTTTTATACTGCCCGATTTAATTTCTTATGCTACCGATAATAATAATTGCAAATATCTTTTATCGGCAGGTTCAAATTTGCCAAAGTATAATAAAAAAGATTTAAGCTTTGTTATCGGGAATAAAAAATTTAATTTAACAAATACACCTCTTAAACTCGGCAGAAACAAAAGAGAAAATATTTGTAACATTGCTCATAGTTTTTTAAATTGTACATATTTGTGGGGCGGTAAAAATCCTTTTGGTATTGATTGTTCCGGTTTATCACAAATAGCATATAAAATTGCAGGAATTAATATTCCACGCGATGCCAGCAAACAAGTTGAAAAAGGTACACCTATAACTTTTTTAAACGAATCGCAACCCGGCGACCTTGCTTTTTTTGATAATGAAGAAGGTCAAATTATTCATGTAGGTATTATTTTAACAAATAACACAATAATTCATTCATCAGGCAAAGTCAGAATTGATAAAATTGACCACGAAGGTATTTTTAACAAAGAAATTCAACGATATTCGCATAAATTGAGAGTAATAAAAAGTATATTGGGGTAAAAAATATTTTTTAAATTATTAATTTACTATAATTACTTTTTTTGAAATGTTATTACATTATTTTTATCAAAAATAGGTGTAATGGACAAAATTAACGCTATTTTTTCAACATTTTGTTCAAGTGGACAAAATTAATGATTTATGCGAATCAAGGGTTAAATTTTTTTTCGTTCCGTTAGGAACGGCATATTGGTAGAAAAGATAATCATATATAAATCAATAGTTCCGTAGGAACGAAATATTTCAAATATATCATACCTACGGCATTTATGTTGGTAACTGTTATTTATTTCTACCAATATATTGTCCCTACGGGACTTTTAGATTTTAACCCTTGATTCGCATGATTTATATTTTATCAACGGTGATATTTTTTTGTAAGTTTAGCAAGCCACTCGGCATGTTTTTCGGTGAGGTCGCCTTTCTTATACTTCCAAAGCCAGTTATCCTGCTGGGTACCGGGAGTGTTCATGCGGGCTTTTTCCCCAAGTTCCAAAATATCTTGTAACGGAGTAACTGCTATATTGGCAACTGATGCCCAAGCCATAATGATTAATGTTTTGGCAATGCCTTCGCTAAGACTGCCACAATACTTTTTCACAAATTCTTTATCATCAGCAGAAATGTTTTTATACCAGCCAACAGTTGTATTATTATCATGAGTTCCTGTATAAACTATACAATTTTCATGGTAAGTGTGAGGCAAGTAATTATTTTCTTCTATAGAATCGAAAGCAAATTGTAGAATTTTCATGCCGGGAAAACATAAACTGTCCCTAAGTTCTTCTACATCCTGAGTAATAAAACCAAGGTCTTCTACAATAACAGGAAATTTTCCAATTTCTTTCTGCAAAGCTTCAAAAAGTTTTTTCCCCGGAGCATATACCCATTCGCCTTTTTTAGCCGTTTTGTGTCCATAAGGAACTGACCAGTATGCTACTAATCCACGAAAATGGTCAATTCGTATAATGTCAAACAATTTCAGGTTTGCTATTACACGCTCAATCCACCATGTAAATCCGCTTTGTTCAAGATATTTCCAGTTATAAACAGGATTACCCCATAGTTGCCCGTTTTTGCTGAAATAATCGGGAGGCACACCTGAAACTCTTATAGCCACGCCGTTTTTGTTAAATAAAAATATTTCCGGATGCATCCATGCATCTACACTATCATAAGAAACATACAATGGAATATCACCGATAATCTTAATTCCTTTTTTATGGGCATATTCTTTTAATTCAAACCATTGTGAGAAGAAAATATATTGAACAAATTTATGATAATAAATGTTTTTTGATAACGTATTTTTATAATTTTCAAGGGTATTATTTTCCCTTATTCTTACAAGTCGGGGCCAGCGATTCCATGGTTTTAACGAAAATTCTTCTTTCAAAGAAAGGTACATTGCAAAATCATCTAACCATTGTGAATTTTCGTTACAGAATAATTCAAAATCTTTTTGTTCTGTGGTAATAAATTTCTCAAAAGCTTTAAATAATAATGAGCTTTTAATTTTTTTTGCTTTTTCGTAATTTACCTTTTCTGAATTTATTTTACTATGAGCAAAATTTTTCAAATCATCTTTTTCGAGAAGACCTTTTTGAACGAGTTTTTCAAGACTTATCAGCAAAGGGTTTCCTGCAAATGCCGAAAAACATTGATAAGGAGAATTACCATAACCCGTATAACCAAGCGGGAGAAGCTGCCACAGTTTCTGATTTGCTGTTTCCAGAAAATCAACAAACTCGTACGCTTCTTCGCCTAATGTACCTACACCGAAATTACCGGGAAGGGAAGTTATATGCAATAAGATACCGCTGCTTCTAACGAAATTCATAATATTTCAATCAAATAAAATTTGCTATAAAAGTACAAAAATTTGATAATTACTGTATCATTTGATACCTTTGCTTTTTAATTTATGGGAATTTAAAAAAAAATATGAAACGCATTTTTTCTTTTATTTTAATAGGGATAATGTTTATTTCCTCTTATGCTCAGAAAGCAACATTAAGCGGTATTGTAATAGACGAAAAAAATCAGCCGATGGGCTTTGTTTCTGTAATCGTTAAAGCTACTACAATTGGTACCACTACCAATACAAACGGAGAATATGCTATCGGAAATCTGGGTGCCGGTACATATACTATCGTGGCAAACATGATGGGTTATTTAAAGTCAGAACAGAAAGTAACATTATTAGAGCATGAAAAAAAAGAAGTTAATTTTGTTATGAAAGAAGATGTACTTTTACTTAATCAAGTAGTTGTTGTGGGATATGGAGTAAAAGAAAAAAGAGAAGTTACCGGTTCCATCGAAACCATCAAAGCTAAAGACCTTACACAATCATCGGGAAGCGGAAGTTTTGAACAGGTAATGCAAGGAAGAGCTTCGGGAGTTCAAATAATAACTGCAAATGGTGTTGCAGGAGCTCCTGTAAAGATTAATATAAGAGGTACAAGTTCAATTTCAGCAGGTAGCGAACCTCTCTATGTAATAGATGGAATACCTGTAACATCCGGCGATTATAGTTCAGGCGCATTGGGTTCAGGAACCAATGCCCTTTCCGACTTAAATCAAAATGATATCGAATCAATTGAAGTGCTGAAAGATGCAGCTTCTGCAGCTATTTATGGTTCAAGAGGTGCCAATGGTGTTATAATTGTAACCACCAAAAAAGGTAAAGCCGGAAAAACAAAATTTGATGCAAGTATCTCATCGGGAATAGTGAAAGAAACCAACAGGCTTAATCTTCTTACAGCAAAAGAAATGCTGTCGTTGCGTGACAGAGCCCGTGCAGAAATGGGTTTGAGTCCCGAAACTGCTAATACCCTTATCTATGGTAGTTGGACAAGGAGACAAGCCGATTCGCTTGCCGAACTTGGTGGAACCGATTGGATTGATAAAACATTACAATTAGGGAATCAACAACAAGCTTCGGTTTCTGCATCAGGAGGTAACGATAAAACTATATTTTATGCAGGAGGAACATATTTTAAAGAAAAAGGATTCTTAAAAGGTAATGATTACGAAAAAATTAATGGACGCATAAATCTTGAAAATGAAGCAACAGATAAATTAAAACTTGGAGTTAACATGGGACTTGCATTTTCAAATAATAAAAGAATACCCATTGGCGATGCCGGAGGACTTGGCGATGCACAGCGAATGTTTCCCTATTTGCCTGTTTATAATGCCGATGGCTCTTATTTCAGTCCCACAAAACAAGGATATCCCAGCAATCCTGTATGGGAACTTGATACAAAAAAATACATAGTTAAATCTTTTCGTACTATTTCAAATGTATTTGCCGATTATACTTTTAATAATTCTCTTAAATTCCGGTCAGAATTTGGTATTGATATACTCGATCAGAATGAAGACCAATTTGACTTTAGAAATGTTCAGGATGCGACATCCGTTTCAAGCGCATGGAACAGGCATACAGACGTAATTAATTGGACTACTAATAATTTTTTTACTTATGAAAAAGAAATAAATGATATTCATGATTTTACTGCAACATTGGGAAATTCTATACAAAAATCGCATACTAATGGTGTAGGGCTTAATGGATGGGATTTTCCGAACGATTTTTATACGACACCTAATGCAGCCGACGCTTCTAATAAAACAGGTTATTATTATGAAACAAGCTCTGCATTTATTTCTAATTTCTTTCGGTTGAATTATAAACTCAAAAATAAATATATTGCTGCTTTTAGTATTAGAAACGATGGTTCATCACGTTTTGGTGAAAATAATCGTTACGGATGGTTCCCTGCCATTTCAACAGCATGGATTGCTTCCGATGAAAATTTTCTAAATCATTCAAAAATTCTTAGTTATCTTAAACTTCGCGGTAGTTATGGATATACAGGAAATGCAAATATAGGCGATTTTGCATATCTCGGGGTTTACTATCCTAATCACGGATATGCAGGAAATACAGGAATTGCACCCGGTGTATTGCCCAATCCGAATTTAAGCTGGGAAAAATCCAAACAATTGGATTTAACCGTAGAGTGGGGAGTAATTAAAAATAGAATCTCGGGAACTGCTACTTATTATTTCAAAAGAACTTCCGATATGTTATTAAATGTTTCTATTCCTTCTTCGTCAGGTTTTAGTTCAATATTGGAAAATGTTGGCAAAATGAATAATCATGGATACGAATTTACACTTGTATCAAGGAATTTGACAGGAAAATTTAAATGGACAACTGATTTTAATATTTCATTTAACAGAAATAAAGTAATTGATTTAGCAGGGTTGCCACCCGACGCATTTGAAAGTGGTGAACCTGGTGAAGGGCGTGTAATGGTCGGTTATCCTGTTGGGCAGGCTTATTTGGTACCATTTGCAGGAATACAGCAGCATGATGAGACTATGAATGTTTACGACCTTAACGGAAATATTACAGGTACCGAATTTGTTCATGCCGGACAAGATTTATTTTACGACATTAACGGAAATATTATAACTTCAAATAATCCGAATTTCTATGATAACCGTGTGCCTTGCGGAAATCCTATGCCAAAATTTTTAGGAGGTATTACAAATACATTCTCTTATAAGAATATAGCATTGAATTTTCTTTTCAGTTTTGTTTATGGTAATACTATTTATGATGACCCTGCAAAACAACAGATAGGAGCATGGAACCAAATTGCACAAAGACCTGAAATATTAGATGCATGGACATCAGTGAACCAGAGTAATAAAGTTCCTGCTCTGAATTATTACACACCTACCAATTCCAATAGATTCCTTTATGATGCTTCGTATATACGATTGCGATCTATTACGCTTTCGTATATGTTTTCAGAAAAACTCTGCAAAAAACTAAAGCTAACTACTTGTAAAATTTATATTGGTGGGACAAACATACTAACATTTACAAAGTATCCTGGATGGGATCCTGAAGCAATGCGAAATGTTGACCCAAACAGTCAGCAAGGAAATGTTTCTTTTGCAGGACCTTCGTTGCAAACACCACAAGCAAAAACATTAATTTGTGGTATCCGATTAACTCTTTAAAGTGAAAAGATAAAAGTGAAAAATAATTTAATAACCAATAACTTAATAACCTATTTAATCATGAAAAGATTAATATTTATAACCGTAATTTTTGCAGCTTTTTTTTCTGTGTCGTGCAAAAAAATTCTTGATATAGACCAAAAGATGAACATTCCGAACGAAAAGGCTATCACTTCGGTGAAAGATCTTGATGCTGTACTTATTGGAGCTTATGATGGTTTACAATCATCAAACGTGTTGGGTGGAAATATGGTGGTATTTGCCGAACTTTTAGCCAATGATTGTAACGTGGATAACTCGCGGTTAACCAATTTTGGCACACTCGAGATTTATAATCGTGCTACAACTGTTCAGTTATCGCCACTTAGAAGCATGTGGTCAGAAGCATACTCAACTATCAACAGAACAAATAATGTTATTTATGTTATTGATAATAACTTGCTTACGGGTGAAGATTTTAATAAAATAAAAGCACAATATAAAGGTGAAGCTTTGTTTATTCGTGCAGTCGCTCATTTTGAACTCCTGCGTTTTTGGGCACTTCCATACAATGTAGATAACACAGGTTCTAATTCCCAATTGGGAATACCATATAGAACACAACCTACGTTAGATGGGTTTGCAAACCTGGCAATGGCAAGGAACACAGTTGAAGAAGTATATAATTATGTGATTAATGATTTAAAAGAAGCTGAACAATTACTTGAAGCAGCTAATATAAAAAAATCTTCAAGCCGGGCTTCTGAAATGGCTGCTGCTGCTTATCTTGCCAGAATATATTTTCAGAAAGGAGATTACGTAAATGCTGCAGAAAAGGCAAATAAGGTACTTATAAGTGGTTTATATTCCTTAAATAGCGACCTGCTTCAGGTATTTAAAACATCGGGCAATCTGGCAAGCAGTGAATCAATTTTTCAATTAGTAAATACAGCAACCGACCAAAGTAATGGAATTACATACAGTTACAATCCTTCCGATGGTACTGAGCCTTTGTTTACAGGTATAGATTCTCTAAAAAATATATATTCTTTACTTGATGGGAGGAGGACAAAGTATATTTCTATTAATCCTTTTGCTGACATAATTTTTGTGAAAAAATATACCCCTGCTAATCCTGAATATAATGTTTCTGTGATTCGCTTTGCAGAAATGGAACTGATTAAAGCAGAATCGGATATCTTATCAGGCAACATCACCCAAAACACTTATGACTGTTATACGGCTGTTAAAAAACGTGCTTATGGCAGTAACTGGGTTGATGAAACAATTACTCAAAATGCACTTCTCGACAGTGTATGGATTGAACGTAGAAGAGAATTGATTTTTGAAGGCGACAGGTATCATAATTTGAAACGCATGAAACAATCTGAACGCGATAATGTTCTATGGAACGACCCAAGTCTTTTGTTTAAAATTCCACAAGAAGAAATGTCGGGAAACCCACTGATGGTACAAAATCCTTAATACATCGCTGCTTTGAAAACTGAAACTTCAAACTTGAAACTTCAAACCTGAAACTTCAAACCTGAAACTTCAAACTTGAAACTTCAAACCTGAAACTTCAAACCTGAAACTTCAAACTTGAAACTTGAAACTTCAAACTATAAAGTATATGAACAAAAACGTTTGTTTTATATTAATTTTTTTACTGATATATGTTACTGCAATTTCGCAGGTTGCAAATATAGAACGTACAGAACCTCCTTTTTGGTGGCTCGGAATGAAGAATCCCGAACTTCAGTTGATTGTTAAGATGAAGAATATTCAGGATTATAAAGTACAGGTAAATAAATCGGGAGTTTCACTTAAAAAAGTTGTCAAAGCTGATAATCCAAATTATATTATCCTGAAGTTACAAATTTCTAATAACGCTCAATCCGGAGAATATCCTATCCAGTTTTTAAGTAATAAGGACACTATCATATTAAACTACGAACTGAAAGAAAAAACTAATGATTCGTTAGCTATACAAGGTATTAATAGTTCTGATTTCATCTATTTACTGCTCCCTGACAGATTTTCTAATGGTGACACATCGAACGATGTGATAAAAACAATGAACGATTCTATATTTTCACGCGATTCGCTTTTATCGAGGCATGGCGGTGATATCAAAGGTATTATGGAGCATCTTGATTATTTCAAAGAACTTGGAATTACGGCAATATGGACCACACCCGTGTTTGAAAATAATCAACTATTTGCATCCTATCATGGCTATGCTATCACCAATCATTACAAAATTGACCCAAGAATTGGCACCAATGAGCTATATAAAGAATTTGTGAACAATTGCCATAAAAATAGTTTAAAAGTAATTATGGATGTTGTATATAATCATGTTGGTAATCAGCATTGGCTGTATAAGGATATTCCGTTCAAAAATTGGTTCCATTTCAATAAAACATTTATCAAAACCAACTATCGTGATGTAGTATTGATGGACCCTTATGTTTCAGATACCGACAGAACTGTATATACAGAAGGATGGTTTGATAAACACATGCCGGATTTTAATCAAGGCGATTCGCTACTTGCAACCTATCTTATTCAGAACACACTATGGTGGATTACTTATGCAGGAGTTGATGGATTACGTTTTGATACCTATCCATATCCCGACCAAAAATTTATGTCAACATTGATTCAATCCATAGAAGCAGAATATCCTAAAATAGGGATATTTGGCGAAACATGGGTAAGTGGTATAGCAAACCAAGCTTATTATACAAAGGGTAGCGGACTAAACAATAAGTATGAACCTCAATTACAAGGCGTTACTGACTTTCAATTATATTATGCCATAAATAATGCTTTAACAAAAGCATTCGGTTGGGTTAACGGAGTTGCTGCTATTTATTATTGTTTGACAAATGATTTTCTTTATAAAGATGCTTATAAAAATGTTATTTTTCTTGATAATCACGACCAAAATAGGTTTTATAGTGTTATTAATGAAGATATAAATAAATTTAAAATGGGTTTGGGTTTTTTATTAACAACACGTGGAATACCCTGTATGTATTATGGAACGGAAATACTTATGAAAAATTTTGGTCCCCCCGATGAAAAATTACGCGAAGATTTTCCCGGAGGATGGAAAAATGATAAGTTCAATAAATTTAATAAAGAAAATTTATCTCCAAAAGAAAAGGAAGCATTTGAATTTGGTTCAAAACTGGCTTTATACAGAAAAAACAATACCGTGTTACAAACCGGAAAGCTTAAACAGTTTATTCCCGAAAACGGCATTTATGTCTATTTTAGATATAATACAGAAAAAACAGTTATGATAATTTTGAATCAAAATAAAGAAAAAAGCACCATAGATACATCACGTTACAATGAGATTCTGAAAAAATTTTCCAATGCGAGCAATATTATTTCAAACGAAAAGATTAGCAATTTAAAAACAATAAATATTGAACCTTTATCTGTTACAATTTTAGAATTAAACGAAAAATGAAAAAATCCTTAATCCTTAATCTTAATTCCTTAATTAAAAAATGTTAAATATTCAAAAAAAACTCACGGGATTATTTTACATTATCCTTAGTTTACCTGCAACTTCCATGGGGTTTGCTCTTTCGATACAGATTGCAGTACTGAGTTGGATACTTAGTACAAAATATAATCTCAACATTCATGATGTAGGTATTGTATGGGCTGCTGGGCCAATAGCAGGGATTATAGGACAGGTGATAATTGGTTTTATCAGTGATAAAGTGTGGTTTTGGGGTGGACGGCGGCGACCTTTTATTATAATAGGTGGAGTTCTTGCTGCTATAATGATTGTAGCACTTCCATTTATCGGAAAAATAAACGATGCACTTTCTATTAATAGCTTGATAACTGTTGCTATAATTGTTGCAGTTACATTGGATATATCTATCAATATTAGTTTCAATCCTACGCGTTCTGTTATTGCAGATGTTACTCCTAATGGAAGTCAGCGTACTAAAGGATATACATGGATGCAAACCATTTCAGGTTTTTTTGGCGTTTTTGCTTATGTATTTGGTGCTGTATTTGGCAATTATACTTTAATTTGGTTTGGTGCTGTACTGGTATTACTGTTTTCAATTATTCCTACTTTCCTTATTAAGGAGCCACGGGAGTTGCAATCATCCACTTTTACAGCTGCTGAACCAGATTTTCAGGAAAAGAAAAAAATAAAATGGGGTAGCCTTATAAAGATATATGTTGCACATTCGTTTACATGGCTTGGAGTACAAACAATGTTTGTTTACATTTTTGCTTACATTTCACAATTCCAATTTGGAATTAGCAATATGTCAAAGTTAAACGAATCGCAAACTTCTGAGTCAGGACAGATTATTGCCATTTCATTTGCTATAATGAATACTGTTGGGTTTTTACTTCCTGCTTTTATATTACAGCCCCTTACAAAAAAGTTTGGAAATGTTAAAACTCATTTGCTTTGTATTATAATTATGGCATTAGGGTACTGGGGTATAGTCGGTTTTGGCAACAGCGAAGTCAAGCTTTATATGCTTATGGGAATAATTGGTATAGGATGGGCATCGGTTGTAAGCCTTCCTTTTGCTATTATGTCCGAAATGGTTGATAAATCAAAAATGGGATTGTTTATGGGAATTTTTAATCTTTCAGTTGTGATACCCCAGTTAGTTGTCAGTTTATTTTTTGGAAGTTTTGTTCAGTCAGCAGACGATAAAATAATTATTTTTGTTATTAGTGCTGTATCACTTTCTGTTTCAGCATTTTTGTGGCTCTTTATAAAAGAACAAAAACAAAGCATAGATGCAAATCTCAAAAAATAATGGCAGATTGCCTTAAATAGGTAGAAAATCTTAGGTTATTTTTTTTCATCTTCATCCTTAACAAATATAACGATTACCGCAGCCAACATCATGGATACGCCACCAAGTATTAGCGTATAGGCTGCATCGTCATTAAAAAAGTTTTTTGTAAAAAAGCCAAGAACACTTGCAGCTAATATTTGTGGAATGACAATAAAAAAATTAAAAATTCCCATATATACGCCCATTTTGTTTGATGGTAATGCTCCCGTAAGAATTGCATACGGCATTGATAAAATACTTGCCCATGCTATTCCAACTCCCACCATTGATAATAGCAGCATAACCGGATCTTTGAAGAAGAAAATAGAAATCAGTCCTAATCCACCGGCAATGAGTGAAATTATATGTGTAATTTTTCTGCTTGTTTTTTTTGCCAATATTGGTAATATAAATGCAAATATGGCAGCAACACCATTATAAACAGCAAAGCAAATTCCAACCCAGTTTGCTCCTTCGTTAAATACAGCAGAAGATGTGTCGGTTGTTCCAAAAATATGTCTGGTTATTGCAGGAGTTGTATATATCCACATAGCGAATAATGCAAACCATGAAAAAAATTGTACCAAGGCAAGCTGTTTCATTGTTTGAGGCATTTTTAAAAAATCATCTACTATTACTACAAATCCATTTTTATGGTATCCTGTTTTTTTCAGGGAACCGGCTAAGAATATTAATAAACCAAAAATGACAAATCCAAAAGATAAAATATATAATTCGCCGGCTAATTCTTTAAAATAAAAGAAAGCCGACAACAGTACTCCTATAATAATATAATAAGCAGGGCTGAATATTTTATTCTTTGTTTTTTGGGGAGAGGTTACAGCATTTGTGTATATTATTTGTTCTTCTTCGGTAAAAGTTTCCTTATTGTATTCAGCGAGTTGAGCAGGGGAATATTCTTTTGTGCGTATAACTGTCCAAAGTACTGCTATAAAAAAAACAGTAGCGCCTATATAAAATGAATATTGCACAGATGCAGGTATTACTCCTTTAGGTGCAGTGTTTGCCACTTTAAAGATATTAGTGAGCAGATAAGGTAGTGCAGAAGCTATTACGGCTCCTGTTCCAATAAAAAAGCTCTGCATGGCAAATCCTTTTGTTCTTTGTTCTGAAGGAAGCATATCGCCAACAAAAGCTCTGAAAGGTTCCATAGACACATTGATAGATGCATCCATTACCCAAAGCATTCCGGCGGCAACCCACAATGCAGGAGAATTTGGCATTATTAAAAGTGCAATGGAAGCAAGAATAGCGCCTGTTAAAAAATATGGGCGTCTGCGTCCCAATCGGTTCCATGTGCAATCACTTATATGACCTATGATGGGTTGAATAATCAAACCTGTAATAGGAGCAGCTATCCATAAAATGGGGATGTTTTCAACTTTTGCATTCAATGTTTCGAATATACGGCTCACATTGGCATTTTGTAATGCAAAGCCAAATTGGATTCCAAGAAACCCGAAACTCATATTCCATATTTGCCAAAAAGACAAACGCGGTTTTTGTTTCATCTGTTTATAACATTGTTAGACGCTGATTTACATTGATATTTATGATTTTATTTTCGCCACAGATTACGCAGATTACGCAGATTACACAGAAAAACTATTTTCTTAAAAATTAACACAGAAGAAACTACCAAAGTAAGATTTTCAAAATAACTTCCCCCAAAAGCACTTTATTAATTGAGGCATAATGAGGCAATTTTATTAACATCACAATA
>MENF01000224.1:223-19278 GCA_001769035.1 Bacteroidetes bacterium GWA2_32_17 | reverse complement strand
TTTTTGCTTTAAGAATGCTTTAAGTGCTTTTTTAGGTGTTAGTGTTATTAATTTCATTAATGTTTTTGTAAAGTTTTAAAGTGGTAAATTTACTATTTATTTTTTTTTTTTTTTTATCAATAACGCTCCGAGCTTCACTTGTTTCCAATGTTTTTAATTTCTCTTCAGCTTTTCCAATTTTATTATTGATCTCATTATATTTATCAATTTGTTGGCATTTCCCTCTATTCATCTGTATAACTAATGTTACAGTAAAGAATATAAATATATATATTTTCATAAGAAATGTTTTGGAATTTAAATATTTTACAAATATGAAAAAATAAAAATTACTCTATAGATTATTGATTAAAAACAGCTTCAAAACTAACTAAAATTTTAATAGTAAAAAATATGTTGCCCAATCTTTCACATTTTAATTCAAACACTTTCAAACTTTCCCAAACTCTAAATCAATCTTTTTATAAAAAAAATATTTAATTATCATTTTTTTCTAACTCGTTAATTCGTAAACGTTGTTATTTTTCAAAGTTTGTTTCACCCATTAATGATAGAGATAACTCTAAATATCTCGGATTGTCGTATTTTTTTGATAAATTAGAAACATAATCATCCGTAACGATTTTGCACTTTGGTTCTTTAGTGTTGTAGTCCGTTAATTCTACTTGTATATTTTTTTTAATTACTTTAAAACTCATACTAATTAATATTAGGTTTTACATACTCTCTTCCAGCTTTTCGGCTTCCGCTGTTTTTTAAAATTTATTTTACTTTAAATTTTGATACTTTTCCATTTAAAACATTGATTATATCGTATACTACATCAGTTGAAGTGTAGTAGTACCAATGGTTGAGGAGAGAATCTCTGAGTCCGCAATCCGTGTCATCATTGGTTTCGGTTACATCAGCATCAATAATATATTTCATGGCAGGATTAATTTCTTTTCTGCCATGTTTACCAAGTCGGTTACTGAGGTTTTTTGTATATGCCGAAATATCGAGAACTCTGTCGTGCTCGTGAAAATAAATATTAACCCTATCGCCCAAATTGATGAGAGAATCGAATGCTTCACCACGTTCAAAAATATTATATTCGATATCGGCTGCTACAAGAATTATTTCTTTGAAAATTTCGGGAATTTGTTTTTTTGAATCAATAAGACCAAGCATTGTATGTTTTAGCACACGGTTTCCCATTGAATGTGCCATTAAATGAATTTTACGGGTACACATTTCATTTCGCCCTTTCAGAAAAAACTCATTAAAGAATTTCATCAGTTTTTCAATACCTCGCGCCAACGCCTCGCCCGAACGTATTGCATCTTTCTTATCGTCGAAGTAATGGTATGGAATAGCGGGACTACGTCCGGGCCATGTAAAAATTACGATATGTTTTATTGATGAGCTTTCAGTTACATATTTGTCATTAAGCCTTTTGAATGCTTCCCTTACACCCTCAAGGTCTGTATTAAAACCATGTATAAAAAACAATACATCACCTGTGTTATCTTTAATTAACTCATCCCACATTTCTTTAAAGAAACGCGATGAACCTTTCAACATAGATGATTCAACATTTCCAATAGTAGAATAAATCAAATCCGTTTCACTTTCGGGTTCGGGAAACAAACTGAATAAGTCTTTTTTGATGTCGTAAGTTCCAAAACGAAGATTATCGCTTGCATGCTCACGACCGTCTTCGCGAATGGTTTCAATGTTACCATCTTTAAGGATTTCCCGATTTGTGATGTAGTAATTCATATTGTGATATTAATTTTTGTCTACTCTTTCTCAGCTTTTCGGCTACTGCTGTTTAAATTTTTTATAAAAGCCATATATTGCTGATATGATGGAAGCAATAATTATAAAGATGCCACCTGTAATAGCTGCTTTAGTTGAATTGGAAAACTTTTTTAAGTACATGGTTTATACTTTTTTTTTATAATTCAAGTTCATCAAATTGCGTTATAATATTTTAAAATTGCCTCCTTCATTTTTTATTTTTTAATATTCTGTTTTTAATACATTTTTTTCTGAAGTATTTTTTGTCTTAACACCTTTATTATTTTAAAATTCTTTCTTTAGTACCGAGTTCAAATATTATTTGCATTCTATTTAAATCCAATTTTATTAATTGCTTTCAATAACAATTCATCTTTCTTTACTCCTCCAAACCCAAAGTTGAGGGAGAATCCTGAAATAATATTGCCACCTTTGCTATTTATCATATCAAAATTTTTTCCAATATTGTAAGAAAAAACTATGTTATCGCTAATATTGTAATTTAGGTTTAGAACGAATTTATATGTATCGTCATTGATCGTGCGAGAATACTCTTGTTCATATACTGTCACATATTCTTTATTCTGGTTCAATCTATAGATATATTCAAATTCAGCAGTAAATTTTTTAAATTCTAAAACAGCGCGAATACCAATATCAAAAATACTACCTGTCTTAAACTGTATTGTATCAATGGGATTAAATTTATCAATGAAATCATCGTTATTATTAATCCATCTCACTAAACCTATAAATTCAAAATCTCTTGGAACTTGGACTTCATCTTCGTCATTAAATTTTTCTTTTTTATATGGTTTGTAGGAAAGATTGCTCCATACTCCATACTTAGGAGATATGCTGTAATTGAAGTCATTTGTTGGGAAACTTAAAGCCATTGCTGCATCAACTTCCCATCGCCAACCATATCGTTCGGATTTAACACAATCAATAAGTTCTTTGAATTCATTTAGTGCTTTTGCAGAAAATATTTCTTTAAAAATATCAGTAAAATTATCTTCTATATTTTCTATATTTGTTGTATCCGGTAATTGGACAAACACTTCATTTATAATTCTTGATACTTTTGTGATTTTAAAATCTTTATAAGTCAAAAGAAAATGTCTCAAACTATCTATGTTAAAACATTTTACAGTATCTGTATATTCCCCAATCATTGTTCTTATTTGGCTCTCTGAAGTTTTTAATGATTTGTAGTGATCCACTATATTTATGTAAGACTTTTCTATCTTTTGGCTTACTTTACCATTTAGAATAACTGTACGTCCACCAAAACCTAATGCATTACAAGAAATAGTATCATTAATAATAAATTTATTCGTTGATGCTACTGAAAGGGATAAGTTTCTCCAAAGGTTATGTTTTAAAGAGTCGTCGAGGTACTCCATATAATCAAAGTTCGTCCTTTTACTAAGCATAAATGGATTTATTTCAAATGCATAATTGTTTGGAATCAATACATTGCTATTGGAATCTAAAAAATTATTGAGAATAGTTGCTTCTAAGACTTTTAGAGACTTGGGTTTGCTTATCTCATTGATTTGTGTTCCAATGATAGTGGCAGCAGGCATTGAAGGTGCTGTCAAGTCCTCAAGAACTTGGGCATGGATTTTTCCACCAACTAGAATAATAACAAATATTAGGAAATGTTTAAGATGCTTCATGGCTATATAAAATTAATGTAAAATTTGTAGCTTGGTTCCTGATCATTCTCATCAAAATAAGGGTTTCCTGAATAATTATCAGGAAAAATGTAAATCAATTCATTTCCTCCTTCTTCGTAGATGGTGTGAATAATTTTTATTTGCCCACCACTAGGATTTCCAGATGCACCATTGAAGTTAATGGTTTTTCCTTTCAATTCAGATGCAGACCCTACGATTTTATTTTCTCCACACCCAACTGTTTTAAGTTCATTGTGATTAAATGTAACTTCTGAAATGGTTCCATACTGACAATCTACTTTAAGCTTAATAGGATTGTTTAAATTAGAAATCGTTAAGATATTCTTTTCTTTTTTTTCTTTGTATACACTCATATTATTAGATTTTAAATGTTAATACTTATCGTTTAATATTTTATCTACAGGCATAATATAAAATTTACAATTTATAAAATTTTTCATTTTATGCTTTGTTACTAACCCTTTTCAACCACAAAAACATCAAGTTTTTCTTTTTTAAAATTTCGATTCCGTTTGCATACTTCATAACCTTCGCGTGAACCTTCGTCGTTGGTATTTCCTTCGATGGTAATAAAACTGTCACCCTCTATAGCGGTGATGATTCCGGTATGAGTCCAGTCGGTTGGTGTTTTAGAAACAAGAAATATATCCCCTGGTTTCACTATTTCTGCAGAAATTCGAAGTTCTTTATTCCGAATGAGTCTGTTTTTTAAAATTCCGTGATTTCCGACTTCATCACAGCCAAATGTTGCCGGAATACAACTTGTATATTTTTTCCCGATTGTTGAAAAAGCCATATCGAGAATGGTTTGTACAAAGCCCATACACCAAGCCCAAGCTTTGCCTTCGTTTCCGTCCATATAGGAACGTACCCAGGGGCCGGAGTTTTGGGCAAGTTCACGCGGATTATTCCGCAAATGCTGACGGGCATAGTCAACTACGAGTTCACGAATGTTGCTGCCTGCAATTGGTTCAAAAGCTTTTTTAAGCGGGTTGCAAAGTATTCCGAATGTCTGGCTCCCAATAATTCCATCGGGTTCAAGCTCCATAAGCTTTTGAAATTCAATAACAGCCGATTGTGTCTGCTGTCCGAAGTCACCATCTATAGTAACATTGTATTTCCATAAGAGGTTTTGATAACGCCAGAGGTTAAGCCATTCCTGAACCTTTTTTACATCGTTACCTTTCGCTCCTTTTTTTAGAGGGCATTTTATTTCAATTTCTTTGAGATAGTGTTTTTTTAACATAAAATTATAAAATATTATTTGTGATTTGTTGTAGTAAATAGCATTATACTTTTCATATTTATTGTTTTACATTCTCTAAGAGACTGTTTTCAGTATATTATTTTTTATTCTTTTTTCAGTTTTTCGAGATAATCCTCTTTATCTTTTAAATTTTGTTTTGCTTTTTCGATTTCAATGTTCATTTCCTGATATTTTTTTGCATCATATTGCGGGCTATTCTGATAAAGTTTTAATTCTGATTCTCTGAATTGTATTCCTATTTTGAGTGATATTATTTCGTCGGTATTTTTTTCCTGAAGTTTTTTGCTCATCTCTTCAGATTTAAAAGAGGGGACAAGTTTTTTACCAATATATGCACCGTGGCTAATTCCCATAAGTATTATAAATGACATATCAATGTTTGGCACTCCATTAATATTGTTATCTGTTATAACAAATAAGTTGTTTAATGCTGTCAGACTATCTGCAAAGATTATTTTATCAAAATAAAAATTACACTTAACCATATACATAAACATAGCAATTACTGTCCAGATTAACATTTGAAACTTGCTGAAATCAAGCCCATTTTCACTACATATTACATCTGCAATACGGGTTGTTTTGCTTTTTGGTAATACTTTATTCTTTGATATGCGGTCAATTGTAATTCCTTTAACAACTACATAACCTGCAAGGCTGATTCCAAGAAGAAAAAGCATTTCTTCGGGCAGTACAAAATTGTAAGCTGAAATTGAGCATTGTACTTTTTTATTGAACAAGAGAAGTAAAATTGCAGAAACCTGCATTGAAATTATTAATACAGCCCATCCCACCATTTGAAGCCGTGATAAGCTATAAGTACCATTATCGCCAATAAAAAAATCATTAAACGACTTTCCCGGTGCCATTAATTTCCTTATTAACCAAAATAAGAAAATGACAATTAATATTCCCAAAATTTGAAATAAGACTGTTACCATGGTTAGTTTAATTTAAGTTATACAATATTATTATTATTTGTGTATTTAAAATGTTTCTTTAAAAATTTTACTGCATTTTTAAACATTATTGCATCAATCACTTCCGCAGCATTTTTATCTTTCAGTAAAGGATTCCATGAAATTTGCAGTTCAAGTTTCTGAATAAGAATATTTCGAAGAGTTTCCAAGTCTTCAGCATAACAATAAGCGTCAAGCGGATTAATTATTCCATCGTAATCGGAGCCAATAGTAATCATGTCCCAAACATATTTTTTGTTTCTGTTCTGACTGTTGGTTACGACTTCAATAATGTGAAGTACATTTTGTAATACAGGTTCAGCCCACACTGATTGGAAAATAATTTTTTGAGTTTCATCATTAATGTTACTTTTCAAAAAATCGAGCATTTTTTTCCCACTCAAAATTCTCTGGTCAAGATTAAGTCCTATTAATCCTTCGGACTCATGTATTAGATTTATTTCTTCATCTGACAGATTAATGTCCCAAGTATTAAATGCTTTTTTGCCATTTTCATAATAATCATCCATTTCTAAATGGTTATTGGAATTATGGTCTGACAGGTTTTTATTTCCACTAACTGCACTATGGCTGGAAATTATGGGTATTCCAATGATGTTTTTTTGATTGTATTCTCTCACAAAATTGTAATACCATTTTTTTGTTTCAACAGACATGTGTTTGGTATCAATTAGTATTCGTCGTCCATTTTCTACAGATAATAATTCATTAATTATCTTTTTTCCAAATTCTGTAATTGAAGTATTCATTCCGTTGTTCTGATCAAAAATGCTATGTGCAATACCTGCGAAACTCATGTTGTGTCCACATAGCTGATTATAAAAATGATGAGCAAAAGTCATAAAAAATGGACAGTGGCTTCCGTTTTCACCCCATTTTTTAATATCTGTAATATTATTTTTAACTTTAGTAAACAGTTTATTAACTTCCGGATTTGCAAAACTACCGTCATTATTTATATTGTTAAACTGGTCAATTGCAAGGTGTTTAGTGTTTTCCTGTCCTATACCAAGGGAATGTCCACCTTCCACGGTTAAAACTATAGCTATTGTATTGTCATCGTCGGAAGCATAGTTATAATTATCGTCAATTTCCAGTACTTTTTGCAATTCAGTATAACTGCTAACGATTTTCAGATTATACTTTTTCTCATTTATTGTTTGAGGACTTACTTTTTTTACACTTTTTTCGAGATAATCAAGTTCATTTTTCAGGTCATTATAATAGTCGTGATTGCAAGAACGTATATCTTCGAATTTTTCGTAAGTCATACTTGAAAGCCAATGCGTAGCCGACTTTTCTAAAAAATCAATTACTGTTCCGTTTTTACTATATGTTTTAACAATATATCCAATAACTTCATTAACTACTTTATTTATAAAAGGTTTTTCGGGAAAAATATCTGCATGTTTCGCAAGATTACTTATAAATCCTTGCTCAACAGGATAAAGTGAGACAAAAACAAGGCGTACCCTACTTCGCGCCAATGCTGCAAATTCGGCTTCTGCAAATCCTGGAAAGTTTTTATGTCTTTTGGAATCATCAACTTCATCGCTGAACCAAATGTCTTTGTTTCCATTGTATAGCCTTAATATTGGGTGACAATGGATGTCGGCTATTGCAATGTTCATAATAAATTATTATTAAAGGTTAGCATTTATAATTTGTTATTTTTATTTCTAGTAACTTATTTCAGGTATTAAATTTAGCTAAAATACAAATATATAAAATTTTCATACTTATTTCTGTTCAAAAGAAATTTAATGAATATTAATATATAGAGTCAAAAAACTGAAAAGGTAACCACTAAAAAATAGGAAATTTTTTAAGAAAAGACTTAATGCGTTGATAATGTGTAAGAAAAAAATGAAGAATTATTCCATCTTTTCTATAATTTCAGAAGCGTTTTTTTTATAAAACGAATCATTCTTGAGAAGTTTTTTGAATTGTTGAATTGCCAGGTTGGTTTGGTTTGTTTTAAGATAACATAAACCTAAATACCAAATAACATCATCATAAAAAGCATTTCGCTTGTCAGAGCTTGCATTTTCGAAATGTCTGATTGCTTCGTCAAATTTATGTAATTCCATGTACGAGAGTCCAGTAAAATATTCTTTTTGAATAATAAATTCTGATGTGGCAGAAATTTGATTGAATAATGCCAATGCTTCATAGTATTTTTTATAGTCATAAGCTATTAGTGCATGAGTGTATATATCTTTAGGGGTTTCTTCAGCTCCTCTTGTTATTATGTCTGCATCATATTGTTTATAGTATGATAAAAAAAGTTCATCATTGGTATATGTTTTATTGAAAATGTATATTGAAATAATAACTGCTATTATTATTATAGCACTAATCGCATAAAATAATACTGGTTTTCTTTTTATTGCAAATTGTTTTTCTTTTTCAAAATTTTCATTTACAGCTTTTAGTTTTTCACGCAAGTCTTGAAAATCTTTTTTACTTAATGTGTCTCTGATTTCTTTTTGAAGTGAAAAATCTTGTGTAAATTCTTCTTCTGTTCGAAGCAGTATTTCAAAATTTTTCAAATCATCTCCCTGAAGTTTTCCATCAAGGTATTGTTCTATTAATATGGTTCGGTCTTTTTTATTCATCTTTCAGTATTTTATAGTTTGGTTGTTTTTTAATTTGTTCTTTCAGGTATTCGAGGCATCTGTATTTTTTATTTTTTGCTATTTGTTCGTTTTTATAATCCATCCTGTAGGCAATTTCTGCCATTGGTTTTTTTTGATAATAAAACATGTCTAATATTTTTTGGCAATTTTCTCCAAGCAAGATGAATTGCTCCATTATTAATTTTTGTAATTGTTCTTTTTTATATTCATCTAAAAAATCTAAATCTGCCAATTCATCCGGGAACTGGTCGGTAATATTTTGTTTTTTCTTCAATTTCACTGCGATAATCCATGTGTTACTGCAAATGCTGGTAAAATACTCATTAAATGTTTTCTTCAGGACAAAATCCGTTTTTTGGACTTCCACGTAAACCTTTATTACTGCCTCTTGAAAAACATCTTCTGCTTCATTTTTACTTCCGGAGTTACGAATCACATATTTTAATATTTTTTCTTTATATTCTGAATACAGACAGCTTAAAACAAGGTTATTTTGTGTTTTAATTCCTTCTATTATCTGTTCATCGGAATAAGCATGTTCCATTTATAAAGAGTAAATTTTAGATAAAGGTAACCAAGAGTTTTGATAAAATAATGGAAATTTACAAAAATAATATATTTGCTTTGTGTCTTTAGGACGATCAACAATTGCCCGCTCAAATGCAATCTTGCGGTGGACTCTGTCCCCCATCTATGATTATATTTTTATTTTAATTCAAGCACTTTTTTAAATAAAATATCATGTTTATATAAATATTCCTCTGTAGGAATATTTTCATAATATTTTTCTCTTTCAATATAATATTCGATAGGTAAGACAACTGGGATTTCTACTTCAGAATGATAAACATCTTTTGCTGTTTTAGCATTTGAATTATCTATAAATATGTCCATTTGAATAATCATTTTTGAATTAGGTAATTTTAAAGGCATAGCCTCAATTCCTTGACCACCTAATTGACCATTAGCACAGCCAATACTAATTAATTTATCGTAGTTCAAGCAAACGTCAGAAAAACATGATGCAGAAGAATAAATCTCCTCATCTTGTAAAACATATAGGTTTCCTGAAAAATTTAATGAATTGCGGAAAGGTTTGATTTCTTCTGTGATATTTAAAGCTACATTATAATTATTTGATAAATCCCAAATAGGATTAAAGATAGTTTTTTTAGTTGAGAGCCCTTTGTTTTTAATGAATTGATCGTTTATACTATTAATTTTTGATAGATAAAATATTGTATTTTTAAAAGGCTTGTCAATAATTTGTCGCAATAATGCTATCCAAACATCATCATTTCCTCCGTAATTACCTCGGATATCTATTACAACCTTTTTGATAGGTTGATTATTTAATTTAGTTATTTCTTTCTTATAATATTTAATATATGAACTATTCATAAGGGGACATCTTATGTATAATATTGAATCTTTGGGTAAATATTTTACAAATTTAGAAACGTCATAACTATCCCAATTAAATGGCTTAGCTGTTTGAAAATAGTTTTTAACAGAATCAACTCTAAATGCGTTGCTATTAAATATATATTCAACAGACTCGATTTGAAATGAAGAATACTTTTTTAGTAAATTTACAAAAAAACATTTTCTTTCAAAGTCCCATCTTAAATCTGATTGAATATCTTTAAACTTTTTAATGTAATCTGAAATTGTTAATTTATTAATAGAATTAATTATAGAACCTGCTGATATTACGATTGAATCATTATTTCTATAGATTGTTATTGGATATAATAAATAATACTTGCCATCTATGTATTTTAACCAAAGAAAATTTTTAATGTTTTTATTTACAACATCCTCATAATTAAAAGCTAATCCATAAGATTCATCATCGTAATTTTTTGTGTCTTTTTTATATATTGAATATTTGTAAAACCATATTTGAGAACCAATTTCACAATGTGCGTCTTGAGAGAGTCTGAGTGTACGGTATAATAAAATAATAAAACTTTCAGAATTTGTTATTGTGTCAATTTCTTTTTTTAATTTTTTAAGTTCTAATAGAATATCGCAATTAGTAACTTGTTTTCGAACTTCTAATTGTGCATCACAACTTTTAAAAATATTAAAAAGCGAATCAAAATCCTGATACATTTGTTCTTTAGTAAAGTTTGAAATAGGATATTTTTGTTTTAAATCACTAATCTTTTGGTCAATTGAGTTCATTTGAGCAAAAGAAGTTATAAAAAAAAACAGAAATGATAGTACCCCTATAACTGTTAGCAATTTATGCATATTTTATTTTTTCCTTTAATTGCTTGCAATTTAATAAAATCGTAATGGCAATCAAGAATTTCTTCTAAAGAATTTTTTTGAATACAACAACAATCAAAGTCAGCACAATCATATAAATTTCTAATACGTTTTTCGAGACAGCCACCATTACATATTGAAAAGAAAAAGCTGGGCATTTAAACGCAGTCTGTGTCAAACCGTTGAAAAGTTTATTTATTGTTAAATGTATCAAGTTGCACATAACTGCCCGCTAAATTCTAACCGTGTGTTAGACGCTCTAGTAATCTTAAAGACCTACAATTCGATTACGATTGTATGCAGTTTATTTCTCAATCATTTTTTGTACTTGTTCTATCCATAGATCCTCTTCGTTAATGTTCAGATAAATGTCGGCAGGTATTCCGCTACTTTCAAACTCCTTGGGTTCACCAGTTTTATTCATTGCAATATTGATTTGATATGGCAATGTGGGTAAATCACGACCTCTTACACTTCCGTATGAAATTGCGCCAAACGAATTTTCTCCATATAATTTTGTTTTTTTGCTTTGCCTGCAGAAAAGTAAAAACTCTTCAGACGTGCTTGCGCTATTTATATTTGCTAGAACAGCTACATTTTTAATATTTTCAAATGTTTTTTTTGTTGTATATATATTTGGCTTACATGGCAACAAAGTTCCAATGCTTGTTTTCATTAACTTTATTGATTTATCAATACTTTTTCTTTCATATCTTTTTTTTACCTCATTGTCACGCCAGAATTCCATGTTTCGTATATTGTCCAAAGAAGCCATCTGTTGAATACAACCCATAGTTACAGGATTAGTATAAATAATTGGGAATAGTTCATATATACAGGGACTGTTGCCTCCTAGATTGTTTCTAACATCAATAATTAAGTTTTTTGCAGTTTTCAGTAAGGGAAGATTGTGCATAATAATGCTGTCAATTGCATGTTTCTGGTCTCCCATAAAACTAGGTATTCCAAAATACAAGGTTTGTTCTGAAAGAATTTTAAACGTAAGTTCAGTATTAATCTTGTTTTTCCTTTTTGGATATATTTCAAGTCCTTTGATATATCTGATAAATGTAAAGTCATTGCGACCGATTTGTAATGTATCACATTTCAGAAAAATTTCAGAGACATAAGGAGTCCGAAACCCTCCCCAACCCAGACATTTTATTTTATCATCTTTATCTTTGTAAAATTCAAATTTTATTTGTCCTTTTTTCCAATATATATTTGAAGTTTCAATCACAAAGCCAATATAATCATATAACTTTGTTTTGTCCGCACTAATACCAATTATATAATCTCCTTCGAGAGTCTGCCAGACACCTTCGATACTGTTCTTATTCTTATTATTCAGAGTATCTGCTTCGAATTCTATCACTGGTTCTTTTTGGACAAATTCTTTGATTTCGGATGTATCTGATCTGTCTTTTACAGGAAACGCTTCTTTTTTATAAGTAATGTACAAGTGCTCATCCTTAAAATATGACAGATATCGTTTGATAGTCGCAATACATTCCCTTTGTGTATTTGCAAAAGATGATAATTCCTTGTAATATTCTTTATACTTAATATATTCTTGCTTATTAGAATCATTTACTTGATCAAAATATGCTGGCAAATTGCTTTCTACCAATTCTACGACATAGGTCATTTCTTTGGTACAATTACAATCTTGTCCGTAACAAAATAATGTTGTAAGAATAAAAAATGATATATATATTAATCTCATATCTTATTTTTTAAATATTGCAATATACAATATTTATTAATATACAAATTATCTGATTTACATCCATTTTCAAATGAGAATAGCTTGTTCTTCGAAATACTAACAGCATCTCTGTTAATAACTTGAAGTCAAAGATTACATTTTTTAGCAACAGATTCTGTTCTATTTTCATTCATTAGGTAAAATACACATTATAACGGAACTTCCGAAAAAATTTTATTAAAAAACATGAGATTATAACCTTATATTAAATAAGTTATACTAAACAAATATATATAATATTCTTATCTACACAATAGATTTATTTTCAAAACATTGCAATTTAATAAATTTTTAACAATTCCAAATTAATTTTTAAATTAAAACTATTTCTTATCTACATATTTTTATCATATTTTAGGCTATAAGTCTTTATTATTAAAGGTTACAGCAATTTTTTTAACAACCGTTACAAATCAATGATTTCAACGATTACAATAGATTTTTGGATTCTCAGCAAACATATACAACACGCAGCATAACTGTAAGTTATTCGCATGAATTTTAAAATCATTGGCACTCCGAATTTCATCTAAAAAAGTATAATAGTACTCTCAATATAATACTTATATTTAATAAGAGGAATACAAGCATTTTTAATATTCTAACTCTTTTATTTCATCTTTACTTTTAGTCTCAAAATGAACTTCTAAAAATTTATCTATGTTATTCTTAAAATATGTACAAGTTTCAAAACTTGCATTATAATACTTATTCTTAATTTGTTGATGTGGACATCCTCCGCCACAAATAAATATAAAAAAGCAATCGTTACATTTTTTAGAATAAAATGGATCTGTACATGCTAAATATTTTGTAAGTAAATTAGAATTTGAAGAATTATCAAATAAATTACCTACAACAGAATCAGATTGACCAACATCACTCCAACATTTATATAATTCACCTTTTGGCCCTATTACATAATCATAGATTCTTTGAGCTACACATGGAGTAATATGGTTTGGGAAAAAATTAATTGGCTTTATTCCAAATTCCTCATATTGTTTCATATAGAAAAAAACTTCCTCACTTTTATTAAAGCTGCAATTATTACACCCTTTTTTGCCATTCCAATCCTTAATAATTCCAGGATAAACTAATAAATGATGTCCTTTATACTTTTCAGTAAACATTTGATAAATATTGAAATAATAATTACTATTTGAACTATCTACATTTACTCTTATTAATAATGAAATCTTATTACCTGCTTTATTAAAAAGTTTATCTATATTACCAGTAATAGTTTCAAAACTATCATCATTTTTTAAATGAGGTCTCATTTTATTATGAATTTCTTTTGGACCATCAATAGTAATTTGAATCTCTCTAATACATAAATCGTCTAATTGATTAATTATGCCTTCATCTAATAAATAACCATTTGTTACCATTGAAGCACTATAACTTAATTTTTTAATTTTTTTCAATCCATTTGTAATTCTTACAATACTTTCGAAGTTTAATAAAGGCTCACCACCATACCATGTTATATTTAATGTTTTTGTCGTTAAAGTGTTTTTCTTAAAATATTCAATTATTTTTTTTTCTACTTTTTTTATCATATAAATTGGTTGCACATTATCTTCGTAACAATAAGTACATCTGAAGTTGCAATCTAAAGTAGGTATAATTGTAAATCCTAAATAAGACCTATCAAAGGCTTGAAGTCTATGTTGAAACATAAAATTTTCTTTATCAACATTATCATTTTCAACTATAATTCTTTTTGATAATAATATGTTAAATAAAGAAGACCGTGTTGAACAATTCTTAATATTCAACTTTAAATCTATAATTTCTTTATATGATTCTTCAGAAAGTTTCCATAAAATATTATTAAAACTATTATATAAAAACTTACCATGTCTTTTTGAAATAAATATATAATTATATTTAGACCATTTCATTATGTTTAGTTATTAATGCGAATCAAGAGTTGAAAATTAAAATTATATAAGCTGCCGCAATTCTTCCAAAAGCTTGTACCAACAAACCTTTTGTAGATATTACTTTGCTTGCTTTTTGTATATCTATTTTCTCAATTAACCAATTAAATAGTGACTCTATATACTGCCTAATTATAGAAACTACAGTTGAAAATAAATCATCGGCAACTTTTATTCTTTTCTTAGTAGTTTCATTCATTCCTTTAACTCCTTTGATAGGTGTATGCATCTTCGAATTATAATTGATTTTCATTTCTTCGTTAAAATCAATGTTTGAATATATTTTATCGCCAAAAATGTCCTATTCTCTATATTAGACCAAGCATATTTGAATACTGTTATATCATTTATTGACGCAAGTGTATATAATATTTGTTCAGGATGCGGAAGCTTTCCTTTTTTGCGATAACCTAACAAATGTAATTTTAATCCGTGGTAGTAAATACCTTTGGTAAAACAATAACTTTTATCTGTTATTTCTTTTGCTACTTTACTTGATCGTTTACCTAAACATGTTATGATTGGCAATAAGTCTAAAACACTTTGGTCTAAACAGCAATTTTCTGGTTGATGTTTTAATAAAAGTATTTTAACCAATCTGGAAAACGTGTCATTTAATTTGTTTAATCTGTTATCAAAAGCCTGATAGCTTCCAAGCTTTGGAAACCACGATTTTAAATGTTCTTCGGCAAACCTATGAATATGCTTCACTTTTAAATGATTTTCATATTGCATCACATACAAATAAATCGGCATAATTTCTTCATCTGGAAATTCAGGTGTATCATTATTAGTAAATTATAATATTAATCCTTTAGATCTGGGACATATAATGTTCCCTTAAAGCAAGCACAAGGCTGAAATGTTGTTTTATAACAATGACACCCTCTACTTTTAGTTTCAGGGTTAAATGTTATTTTTGTACAATCACTTCTTTGCGAATTTTCATCAGAAAATCTTTTGTTATTTGATTGAGGTGAATCAAAACTTAAATTATATTCTGATTCATTTTCAATAAGCTTTATTTTTCCCATAATAGTATTTTTAAAATTATGCGCACTGTTATTATTTGGGCAAAGGTGCAAGAGTTGCACCATTAGCACATTTACATTGAATATGTTCGTGCTTATAACAAGTACAACCTGTAGATTTCTGTTGGTCTGCATCATACCACAATGTCTTACCAGATCCATTACACTCACATTCAACAAATGAATCACGTCTGCATTTACAAAATAGACCCTTGTTTTGATTGTTATTACTAACTTGAGGAACGTTGAAATCTAAATCAAATCTTGATTTATCTTCAATCAATTTTATTCCAGCCATATTAATTTTGTTTTAATATTATTAAACTACCTTCCAAGCATGTACAGGGTGCTAGATTTCCCTTTTTACACGTACAATCAGTTCTACTTAACTGACTATCTTGTTGATTTTGAGGTGCAAGATAATTTAAATCAAATTTTCGATTATCTTCGACAACCTCAATACCTAAAAATAAATCTATTTCAGACATATAAATTAAAAGTTAATACATTAATCCGTTATCCATGCATTACTTACTGCACAATAAAAATTCTTAAAAGCTGCTGCTGCAATGGTTGTAGTAGAGCTACCATTTATAGTGTCGCTACCTGTTGCGGCAATAGTACAAGTTTCTGCTCCATTGTTTTTAACAAATACTGCATTGCCGGCTTTGGCTTTTGGAAGTGTAACTCCATACCCTGAAGCACAGGTTGTAACATTTACAACTCTTTTTGTTACTTTTTTAGCATTACTTGCTTCTGCTACAGCAGCTTCTCCACCAGTAAGCAATCCATCAGTATCCTGTAAGAATTTAAAAACCTGTACACTTATTTCTTTTGTAGCAGTGGCAATAGAACCTGCTGCACCTCCGACTACTATTGACTGGAATGTTTCTTTGTTTACAAATGCCTGGACACTTCCAACGATAGCTCCTTTTACGTCACTTTTCAAAACTGCTTTCCAGTCCATTTCACTTACTTCGATTCCGCCAATGGTAGCTGTTATCCATGTAAACCATGCATTTGAACCGCCTGTATTTTCATATACGGCTTTCCAGTAAACATAAGATGATTTTAAAACTGCTAATCCAATTAATGGAAGAATTTGCCTGTCTTCGGATAATCCGCTGTTTAATATTTCGTCTTCAAGTTCTTCGACTGAACCATTGAATTCTAATGAAAAATTAAAAATGTTTTTATCGCTTATATAAGCATATTTCTGGAACTGGTCCATGAAATTGGCTACTTTTATAAGCCATTTTTTTGCTTCATCACTGATTTCGAGACTGCTGATATAGGTTTCAAAATCAGTTGTTAGATTTACTGCTCTTGCCACGATTGTTCCAATAGATTCGCGTGGTATCGATTCTGTTGAACGTGATGTAAAATAATGATCGTAAAAATATTCTTTTACATCATCAACAATTTCTTCAACTGTTGGTGTTGTATCAATATTTGCAATCATATCTGCTAACCCTGTATCATGTACTGAACCGGCTTCGCGGTAAGGGTTAATTTTAAGTTTTAGAATGTCTGCCATAATTATTTATTTTAGTTTATATTTAGTATCCTGTAATCCAATTTCCTGTTTCGGCTGAATAAAATTCTCCTATATCTCCCGGCGTTACTTCAACATAACCTGAACTTCCGTTAATAAGGTCTGTGCTTTTGGGTGCAATTCTTGCATTTGCTGTAACAGAATTTTTTATATGAATAATGTTACCTGCTTTTGCCCTAGGTAAAGTGACTCCTTCACCTGTTTTACAACGGGTTATATTAACAACGTGTTTTTTAATATAAACTGCATTGCCACTTGCTGCAAATACCTCTTCACCTCCAGTTAAAAGTCCATCTGTAATTTGCAGATGATTAAAAATCTGTTCAGCTACTTCAATTGCAGAGCTTGTTGCTGCCCCTGCTGCTGCCCCGATTGTTATTGATTGAAAATCGTCATCATTTACAAATCCGTTAATAGCTCCACATATACCTCCGGCAATAGAACGAGATAATATTTTCCTCCAGTCTATTTCGCTCAATTCAAAACCACCAATAGTAGTTAATAAATAGGTGTACCACGCATTACTACCGCCGTAGTTGGTATATACATAAGTCCAATAGTTAAATGTATATTGTAAAATTGTTAATGCTATTTGTGGAAGTATTTTTTGATCTACAGATATTTTTGCATTTTGAATCTCTTCATTTAGTTCAATTAGAATTCCCCCAGCTTCAGAGGAATAATTAAAGATATTTTTATCGCTTGTATATGCATATTTCTGAAAGTATGTAGAAAATAAATAAATCTTTTTTACAAGGTCTTTAGCTTCTTTTGAAATTTCTAAAGAATCCAGATACTCTAAGAAATCCGTACTGTTATTAAGTGCCCTTGTGGTAATTACATTTATTGATTCTCTTGGTATTGATTCATCTGCTCTTCCCGAAAAATATGTATTATAGAAGTATGCTTTCACAATATCTAAAATCTCTTCCGAAGTTGGGTTTACATCAATATTTGAAACAATATTATCTAAACAAGAATTATAAATAGTTCCTGCTAAAGTAAATTCACTTGTATAATTTCTTATTTTATATGCACCTGCCATTATTCAAATCGTATTTTGAATACTATTATAAATATGTTGACAAATATCTGGTTGAAATTTTTAATTTGCAATAGACTATTTGGAATAGTCTTACAATAGTCTATTTGATTTATGACACATTGCAGATATAACACTATCTACATTCTTAATAATATCAATATATTTTTCAGGTTCAAGAGTTATTTTTGAACTCAATTGTTTAAGTGAATTATTTTTGAAATACCTGTTAGAATAGTCTATAATATGCATTTCTGCAATTTTAAAATACCCTTTGGAATTTACAGAACGAAAATAACCATCTTCTTTTAGTTTGTACAGAAGATAAGCTAATTCGTATTTATATTTTGCATTCCAATATACTTTATAATTTATGTCTTTATTATTAAATAATTTCGCAAAATTACATTGAGATTTAATCCATTTCCTTTTTACCAATTCAGCAGTAAGAAAATCGAGTTTTTCTTTATCTGTCCATATTAAACAGGGCATATTCATGGTTCTATTGAACAAACATTTTTTATGTTCAGCAAGTAAACCGGGAATTTTATTACTATCAAAACTTTTAATTACTTTTTTATAATCGGGGTTAATTACTTTCCTGATATGAAATAAAACGCAACTATTTAATGGCTTGCCAAACGGGCATGAATAAAGAAGCGATATTAATTTTTTTTCATTAGCCGAAAAGTGGTTTGTTTTTGAATGGATTGTTTCCATAGTCTGAAATTGTTTATATATATCTATATTGTATCGGTGTATAAAATATCAAACAGTAATTCTTTTTGCTTATAAATTGCTTCATATTTTGGAATCTCAAAAAAATCTTTAAATAATTAAATGCTCTATTTATCATTAAAGAGTACATATTTTTAAAAGGTAACCACTGTTTTAATAATATTTTTCAATATATTTTTTAAATATCACATAATCAGATATTTACATATAAGAGATTTTATTATAATTTTCCTATAACAGTTTACGAGAGTAAAATTTATCCTCTACTTAGTGTCTGTCTATAAACTCTGTGTTTGATTCATAATGTTCGAGTTTGAGGCTTGC
>MENF01000224.1:0-204 GCA_001769035.1 Bacteroidetes bacterium GWA2_32_17 | reverse complement strand
AGTTTACTTATGTAAATGACTGTTTTCAAAACGAGCATAACGCAGTCAGCGGACTTTATAGACAGACTCTATTTAGTGTTTGTCCATAAAGTCTGTGTCTGAACTATAATGTCTCGTCCTAAAAAAAGTTTACACTTTTTGGTTAATAATCCTACTACAAATTTACACATTTTTTTAAATCCTAAATACCATTTACATTTTTTT
>MENF01000223.1 GCA_001769035.1 Bacteroidetes bacterium GWA2_32_17 | reverse complement strand
TCCTTATGTAAGCGATGGACATCATGCAGTTTCTTTTGATGCTGCCGGTAACGCTCACGTAGTTTTTGGTATTATGAGAGTTATGAATGATGATATAACTGATGGACTAACTAATTATTTCCCTGCTGTTGACGGTTTGGCTTATTGGGAAGAAGGTGAACCTACTTTTTCAGGGATGAATGATTTAAATCCCGATACTCTTTATGCAGCCGGAAAACTTATTGCCTGGGTACAGGATCGTAATGGAGACGGTGTGGTTTTTGACAACTATCAGTCCTCCTATACATTTCCTTATTATGGTGCAGGTGGTTTAACATCACAACCACAAATTTCAATTGATGCTAATGGCGATGTGTATGTTGTTTATACCAGCACTTGTGAAAATATGATTACAGGTGCAGGTGAGTATTTTAACCACATTTGGGGAAGAAAATACTGTATGTTAAGTGGTCAATGGAATGAAATTGTTGAGCTTCTTGCAAGTCCCGACCCGACTGATTATGACGGAATAGAAATGGTTTATCCTTCTTTATCAAAAACAATGGATAATCAATTGCACATTACTTATCAATTAGATTATGAACCGGGTGTTAGCCTAATTGATGGTGAAGTAGCAGCCACTATTAACTCTATAATATATTTAACAGTTAATAAACTAACTGATCTAGGAGCTTGTCTGGTTAATATTCACGAAGTTAATTTGAGCGGTAATGTAAATATTTATCCGAATCCTGTTGCAAATAATATGACTGTAACATTTACAAAATCCTCTGATGTTGTAATGAATATTTATAATTCTTTGGGAGCTTTAGTAATGAGCAATAAATTCAATGTAAATAAAGGCGATGTAAAAGATTTTAACATCAGCCATTTATCTTCGGGTATTTATATGGTTAAAATACAAACTACTGAAGGAACTTATACAAATAAAGTTATTAAAAATTAATTTTTTAGACCTGACAGGTTTTTTAAACCTGTCAGGTCTTTGTTATATCTTGGTTCGTGAGGACACGAACCAATGAAAAGAGTATAATTTTTAAAAACCACTCTGAATTTCAGAAGTAGTATTTATGTTGTTTTTTGAATTGTTATTCGTTTAATTTTACAAATTTCGTAAAAAAAAATAGATATATTTGCATTAATATTTTAAATGTTTAACTAAAAATCAAGATTATGAGAAAACTATTATTATTGGGCATTGCAGTTGCTGTTTCATTTAATTTGATGGCACAGAACAGAGTTCCTATACCTTCAAATTTAAAAAACATTTCGCTTAAAAAACCTTTACATTTTCAAAAAGAGTATCTTCCTAATCAGGGACAAGCCCCTTATTTGTTTACAGGTACAAAATCTTTATCTGAGTTTCAACTTGGATCAACCCAGTACGACCTGCAATCTAATTGTACTGTTGACCACAGAATTTATTTGTATTCGGATGGTACAATTGGTGCAGCCTGGACTTTTGGAACTGCTCCAACTTCTTATCCCGAGCGTGGAACAGGGTATAATTATTTTGATGGTACAAGTTGGGGACCCGAACCAACTGCAAGAATTGAACCAATAAAAACAGGATGGGGTTCATATAGCCATTTGGGTGTTAATAATGAGGGCGAAGTTGTGGTTTCGCATGAAGCAAACGCACTTTACATGAGCAAACGTGCTACAAAAGGAACAGGAGCATGGACTTCTTCATTATTGCCTTATCCGTCAACAACTAGTCCTACTTGGCCACGTGTATGCGTTTCGGGAGATACAATTCATGTATTGGCAGCCGATTGGAATTCTTCTAATTATCAGGGACAATTAACAGCTCTTCTATATTATCGTTCGCAGGATGCTGGCGCTACATGGGATATTCAGGCTCAGATTCCTGCCGGACTTTCAGCCGCTGATGGTTTTACTCAAGGTTTTGGCGGCGATATATACTCATGGGCTGAACCTGTTGGAAATACATTAGCTTTTGTAGTTGGTGATAGCTGGACAGACCTTTCACTTATGAAATCAACAGATGGTGGTGATAACTGGACAAAAACTATTATTTTTCAACATCCTTTTCCCGATTTCACTGAAGCAACAGATTTTGTAGGTGACGGTGTTAATAATCTTGATACTCCTTATGTAAGCGATGGACATCATGCAGTTTCTTTTGATGCTGCCGGTAACGCTCACGTAGTTTTTGGTGTTATGAGAGTTATGAATGATGATATAACTGATGCTCAAACTAATTATTTTCCAGCTATTGATGGATTGGCTTATTGGGAAGAAGGTGAACCTACTTTTTCAGGGGTTAATGATTTAAATCCCGATACTCTTTATGCTGCCGGAAAACTTATTGCCTGGGTACAGGATCGTAATGGAGACGGTGTGATTTTTGATAACTATCAGTCCTCCTATACATTTCCTTATTATGGTGCAGGTAGTTTAACATCGCAACCACAAATTTCAATTGATGCTAATGGCGATATGTATGTTGTTTATACCAGCATTTGTGAAGATATGATTACCGGTGCAGGTGAGTATTTTAACCACATTTGGGGAAGAAAATTCTGTATATCAAGTGGTCAATGGGGTGAATTTGTTGAGCTTCTTGCAAGTCCCGACCCGCATGATTATGACTTAATAGAAATGGTTTATCCTTCTTTATCAAAAACAATGGACAGTCTATTGCACATTACTTATCAATTAGATTATGAACCGGGTGTTAGCCTAACTGATGGTGAAGTAGCAGCCACTATTAACTCCATGATATATTTAACAGTTAATAAACTAAATGATATAGGTTGTCTGGTTAATGTTCACGAAGTTAATTTGAGCGGTAATGTAAATATTTATCCGAATCCTGTTGCAAATACTATGACAGTATCATTTGTTAAATCTAGTGATGTTGTAATGAATATTTATAATTCTTTGGGAGCTTTAGTAATGAGTAATAAATTCTCTGTTAATAAAGGCGATGTAAAAGATTTTAACATTAGTAATTTATCTGCAGGTATTTATATGGTTAAAATACAAACTGCTGAAGGAACTTATACAAATAAAGTTATTAAAAATTAATTTTTTAGACCTGACAGGTTTTTAAAACCTGTCAAGTCTTTGTTATATTTTGGTTCGTGAGGACACGAACCAAGGAAACAAGAATAATTTTAATTATTTTATAAACCCCCATGTGTATAGCAGATGAGGGGTTTATGTTATATTTTTATTCGATTAATTTTACAAATTTAGTCAAATAAAAAAAATAGTTATATTTGCATTAATATTTTAAATGTTTAACTAAAAATCGTGATTATGAAAAAACTATTATTAATTAGTGTTGCAGTAGCAACTACTTTGAGTTTGACAGCTCAAAACAGACCCAAATTGCCAACAAATTGGCGGAATTATAAAGTAACTAAGTCTGTTCAACGTGCTATTTTGGAGCCACAATCTGCCCAAAATGTTATAAATAGCAGTGAAAAAGCTTTGCTCCCTGTTGAGGCGGAGATCGGAAGTTCAAGCTATGACTTACAAACAAATAACTGTGTGGATAGCAGATGCCATTTATTCCCTGACGGTACAGTTGGTGCAACATGGACTTTTGGAAATACTTCTGGTGGTTATCCGGAAAGAGGAACTGGTTATAATTATTTTGATTTAACAGATTGGACAATTGCAGTTCCAACAACTGCTAGAATTGAAAATAAAAGAACAGGTTGGCCTTCTTATGCAGCTCTTGGAACATCTGAAGAAGGTGAAGTTGTTATAGCTCATGATGGCACTGTTTTAACTATGAGCAAACGTGCACTTAAAGGTACAGGAGCATGGACACAATCCGATTTACCTAACAATGCAGGTACTAACCCTGTTTGGCCAAGAATTTGCACATCCGGAAACACAATACATTTGCTTGCTAATGAATACGTGGACATAATACAAAGCGGAATGCATTTTCCTCTATATTATTATCGTTCGCAAGATGCAGGAGCAACATGGGATATTCAACAGGTTGTACCTGCTGGTCTCGAAACCTATACAGATGGTTTTGGCGGCGACCAATATGCCTGGGCAAAACCACAAGGAAACACAATTGCCTTTGTTACTGGTAGTATGTCAACTGATTTGGTTTTAATGAAATCTACTGATGCCGGAACAAATTGGACAAAAACAGTTGTTTTTCAAAACCCTCATCCAAATTTTGAAGTTTCTGTGGATACATTTTATACTACCGATGAGACTTATGCAGTTGAACTTGACCCAAGTGGAAATGCTCATGTAGTATTTGGAATTAAGCGTATATTAGTTAATGAAGACACAGCACATTATTCTTATTTCGTAGCTGTAAATGGAATAGGTATTTGGAATGAAGGCAGCCCTGCTTATTCTGGAATAAATGGATTAAATCCTGATATGTTAGATTTACAAGGAAATTTAGTAGGTTGGGCACAAGACCGTAATGGAGATGGATTTCTTTTTGATGATTATATTGACGGTACTACTCATTTTTCTTACAATAGGTATGGTGGTCCTTGTTCGCAACCACAAATTTCAATTGACTCAAATGGTGATATGTATGTAGTATATACTTCAGCTTGTGAACACATGCAATTAAATAATATTTATTATAGTCATATTTACGGAAAAAAATATTTTGCTTCAAGTGGTCAATGGGGACAAATTGTTGAACTTCTTGCAAGTCTTGACCCGACTGATTATGACCAAGTAGAAATGGTTTATCCTTCTTTATCAAAATCAATGGACAGTCAATTACACCTTGTATATATGCTCGACCTTAGTCCGGGAGCTTATGTTGAACCTGCCGATCCATCTGCCCCGGTTATGCAAGGCAGCCAAAATTCAATGATATATTTAACAATTGATAAATCGGAACTTATTTTAAATAGAAAAGAAATAAATTTAACCAATCCTACTGTAAATGTTTTTCCTAACCCTGTTGCAAACAATATATCTGTAACATTTACAAAATCCTCCGATGTTGTAATGAATATTTATAATTCTTTGGGAGCTTTAGTAATGAGTAATAAATTCTCTGTTAATAAAGGCGATGTAAAAGATTTTAACATTAGTAATTTATCTTCAGGTATTTATATGGTTAAAATACAAACTGCTGAAGGAACTTATACAAATAAAGTTATTAAAAATTAATTTTTTAGACCTGACAGGTTTTTTAAACCTGTCAGGTCTTTGTTATATTTTGGTTCGTGAGGACACGAACCAAGGGAACAAGCATAATTTAATCAATTATTTTATAAACCCCGCATTGTGTATAGCAGATGCGGGGTTTTATTTTATATATAGTGATAGAAAGAAAACAACTTTTTTGAAAATCAATGTTTACTCCGACTCTTTTGACTTTGTATAGGACAAGCTCTAAAGGGTGTAATACCGACCTGCTAATAAGATAATTATCCCGACAAAGAATTTTGTTGGTTTTGTATAGAAAAACCTTACAAATTCTAAGTCGGGACGCTTTGCTTTTGTTTTAAAATTGTTAGCAAGTCGGTATAACAAGTCGTTTATGTACTGCCTAAAATAAAAACTGGGGGAACTTTTTTTGGAAAAACTTAAATTTTTAACGGTTTACCCTTTGGTAAGCTCAGGGCAAGCACTAAAAAAGAAACAAAAAACCCTTTCTCTCTTGTTTGTGTCCCCACAAACAAGGTATGTGAATCATCTATTTGAAAAGAAATTGCAAATCGTTTGTGAAGACACAAACTAAGGCAATGAAAAAACCTTCATTCTTCGGCATTTCGATAAACTCAATGTATCGCTTTGCTCAGGATAACTGATCGTGGCAAAAGTCGTTGTAATATACATATAATTTTATAACATCCGCTCGCTATCGGATTTATTTGGAAAGATATATAACATATTTTTATATTACAAAAATCATTTTTAATTATAATTTAAATAATCATTTTTGTAATTTTGAAACCTGAAATAAAAAATAGAAATAATTTAAAATACTTTATATAAACATTTATAAAAAAAACAAATATATGATTTTCAACATCGAAATGCTCAAAAAAGTGTATGCTAACTTTAGCGATAAAGTAGCTAGCACACGGAATGTGGTTAATAAACCATTAACTCTTGCCGAAAAAATTCTTTATGCCCATTTGTTTGATGGAAAAGCGAATACTCCATTTACACGTGGAAAAGATTATGTAAATTTTGCTCCCGACCGTGTTGCTATGCAAGATGCTACAGCACAAATGGCTTTGTTGCAATTTATGATGGCAGGGAAACCAACATCGGCAGTACCAACTTCGGTTCATGCCGACCATTTAATTCAGGCAAAAGTTGAAGCAGTAACTGATTTATCAAAAGCAAAGATTACAAATCGTGAAGTTTATAATTTTTTAAGCTCTGTAAGTAGTAAATATGGAATTGATTTTTGGAATCCAGGAGCCGGAATTATTCATCAGGTGGTTTTAGAAAATTACGCTTTCCCTGGCGGAATGATGATTGGAACTGATTCACACACAGTTAATGCAGGCGGTTTAGGGATGTTAGCAATTGGTGTTGGTGGTGCCGATGCTGTTGATGTAATGGCAGGTATGGCTTGGGAATTGAAATTTCCAAAATTAATAGGTATAAAACTAACAGGCAAACTAAATGGTTGGACTTCAGCAAAAGATATTATTTTAAAAGTTGCTGGAATTTTAACAGTAAAGGGTGGAACAGGTTGTATTGTTGAATATTTTGGTGAAGGAGCTAAATCACTTTCGTGTACCGGAAAAGCAACAATTTGTAACATGGGTGCCGAAATTGGTGCAACATGCTCAACTTTTGGATATGATGAATCGATGGAAAGATATTTACGTGCAACCGGCAGAAATGAAGTTGCAGATTTAGCAAATAATATTAAAAACGATTTAACAGGCGATGCAGAAGCTTATGCAAATCCCGAAAAATATTTCGACCAGGTTTTAGAATTAAATTTATCGGAATTAGAACCACATTTAAATGGTCCATTTACTCCCGATAAAGCTACTCCAATATCAAAAATGAAAGAAGAAGCCACTAAAAATGGTTGGCCAACAAAAGTTGAAGTAGGTTTAATTGGTTCTTGCACAAATTCTTCTTACGAGGATATTTCGCGTTCAGCATCAATTGCAAAACAAGCATCGCAAAAAAACATTAAAGTTAAAGCAGAATTTACAATCACTCCAGGTTCCGAACAAGTTCATCATCTTATAAAACGTGATGGATTTATTGATATTTTTGAAAAAATTGGTGGAAAAGTTTTTGCAAATGCTTGCGGACCATGTATAGGACAATGGGCTCGTGAAGGCGCTGAAAAAGGTGAGAAAAATACAATTGTACATTCATTTAACCGTAATTTTACTAAACGTGCTGATGGAAATCCAAACACTCACGCTTTTGTTGCATCGCCCGAAATGGTTACTGCATTGGCAATTGCCGGTGATTTAACATTTAACCCAATAACCGACACAATTTTAAATCAAAACAACGAGCAAGTAAAACTTGATGCTCCTAGTGGATTAGAGTTGCCACCTAAAGGATTTGAAGTTGTTGAAAATTGTTATCAAGCACCAGCAAAAGATGGATCTTCAATTGTTATTAACGTTGATGCTAAATCTGACAGATTACAACTATTAACACCATTTACAGAATGGGATGGGAATAATTATCTTAACTTGCCTTTGTTAATTAAAGCAAAAGGAAAATGCACAACCGACCATATTTCAATGGCTGGACCATGGCTTTCGTATCGCGGTCATCTCGATAATATTTCTAACAATATGTTAATTGGTGCTGTAAATGCCTTTAACGAAAAAACAAATAGTGTAAAGAATCAATTAACAAGCGAATATGGCGAAGTTCCAAAAGTTGCAAGATATTATAAATCACAGGGAATTGGTTCAATAGTGGTTGGTGATGAAAACTATGGAGAAGGCTCATCACGCGAGCATGCTGCAATGGAACCACGTTTTTTAAACGTAAAAGTTGTACTTGTAAAATCGTTTGCACGTATTCACGAAACAAATCTTAAAAAACAAGGAATGTTAGGTTTAACATTTATAAATAAAGATGATTATAACAAAATACAAGAAAACGATAGAATAGACATTAAAGGATTACATAAATTTGAAGAAGGAAAAAATCTGCTAATTGTTTTACATCATGCTGATGGTACTCAAGAAGAATTTGAAGTTGCACATACTTATAACGAAATGCAAATAGGTTGGTTTAAAGCCGGTAGTGCATTAAATTTAATAGCAAAAGAAGCACAAGCTGCAAAAGTATAAAAAAAATAAAAATAAATAAAATGGAAGAAAAATCGTCTAAAATTATTTGGACAAAAACAGATGAAGCACCAGCTTTGGCTTCGTATTCTTTGTTACCAATTGTTAATGCTTTTACAAAAGCCGCAGGTGTTGAAGTTGAAACACGCGACATTTCATTAGCAGGAAGAATTATTGCAAATTTTCCCGAATATTTGAAAGAAGAACAACGTATGCCCGATTATCTTACCGAATTGGGCAAACTGACTTTAATAAAAGAAGCAAATATTATAAAACTGCCAAATATTAGTGCTTCGGTGCCTCAATTAATAGCAGCAATACAAGAGTTACAATCAAAAGGGTATAATATTCCTAATTACCCCGAAGAACCTAAAACTGATGAAGAAAAAAAACTTATTGAAAAATTTGCAAAATTATTAGGTAGTGCTGCAAATCCTGTTTTACGCGAGGGTAATTCTGATAGACGTTCAGCTACTTCTGTCAAAAAATTTGCACAGAAAAATCCTCATAGAATGATGAAACCATGGAGTGCTGATTCAAAATCACACGTAGCCCACATGAACGCTAATGATTTCTTTGGAAACGAAAAATCTTTTGTGGCTCAAAATAGTAACGGTTTTACAATTGAATTTACAAATGGAAATGGAGTTAATTTTGTCTTAAAAGATGGTTTGAAATTTACCGCAAGCGAAGTAATTGATGGTACTTTTATGTCGGCAAAAGCATTAAAAGAATTTTATGCTCAGCAAATTAAAGACGCAAAAGAAAAAGGAGTGCTACTTTCATTACATCTTAAGGCAACCATGATGAAAGTTTCCGATCCGGTAATGTTTGGCTATGCTGTTGAAGTGTTTTACAAAGAAGTTCTTGATAAACACGCACAATCTTTAAGGGAAATTGGTTTTAACCAGAATAACGGCATTGCTGATTTATATGCAAGATTAGAAAAACTTCCTATAGAAAAACAAAAAGAAATTGAAGCCGATATTCAGGCATTATATCAAAAACAACCTGCACTTGCAATGGTTGATTCCGACAAAGGAATTACTAATTTACATGTACCAAATAATATTATCATTGATGCTTCCATGCCTGTTGTTATTCGTGATGGCGGTAAAATGTGGGATTCTCAAAACAAATTGCAAGATACAAAATGCGTTATTCCCGACAGATGTTATGCTACAATCTACCAGGTTGTAATTGACGATTGCAAGAAAAACGGCGCATATAATCCTGCTACAATGGGTAGCGTAGCAAATGTTGGTTTAATGGCTCAAAAAGCCGAAGAATACGGCTCACATCCAACAACTTTTATTATAAAAGAAAACGGCACTGTAAAAGTTGTTGCCGAAGATGGCACTTTATTAATGGAACAAAAAGTTGAAAAAGGCGATATTTGGAGAATGTCGCGGGCTAAAGATATTCCTATTAAAGATTGGGTAAAACTTGCAGTTACAAGAGCAAAATTATCAAAAACACCAGCTATTTTTTGGTTAAATAAAAATCGTGCTCATGATGCACAGATGATCAAAAAAGTGGAATTGTATTTAAAAGACCACGATTTAACAAATCTGGAAATTAAAATTATGTGCCCCGATGATGCAATAAAATATACGCTTGAAAGAACCAGAGCAGGGAAAAACACGATTTCTGTAACAGGAAATGTAATGAGAGATTATTTAACCGATTTATTTCCAATTCTTGAACTTGGAACAAGTGCCAGAATGTTGTCAATAGTTCCTTTATTAGGTGGTGGTGGAATGTTTGAAACAGGAGCAGGTGGTTCGGCTCCAAAACACGTTCAACAATTTTTAGAAGTTGGTCATTTAAGATGGGATTCGTTAGGCGAATTTTTAGCTTTAACAGTGTCATTGGAGCATTTAGGATACAATTTTAACAATAAAGAGGCATTAGTTTTAGCAAAAGCACTTGATAATGCCGTTAGTAAATATCTCGAAAATCAGAAAGAACCATCTAAAAAAGCAGGCGAACTTGATAATAGGGGTAGTCATTTTTATTTGGTAATGTATTGGGCTCAGGCACTTGCTGAACAAAGTGAAAATAAAATTCTGAAAGAAAAATTTGCTCCAGTTGCAAAACAAATGACTGAAAATGAAAGTATAATTATAAAAGAAATTGCTCAAACAGTGGGAAAACCTATTGATATTGGTGGTTATTATTTACCAAATGATGAAAAAGTAAAACATGCATTAAGACCAAGCAATACTTTTAATAAGATTATTGATGCGATTTAAATTATAAATTTGCAATATATTAAAAACCTCAGAATTTATTTGAGGTTTTTTATTCTTAAAAATTAGAACGTAAACAACAAAACTCTGCTAATAGATGGTGTTATAGCCTTTGCTTTATTTTCTATTGTTTAATTGTCAATTTATTTCTGCTGTTAATTGAAATACTTTTTGATTAACGCCTGTAATTCCTCTTTTAAAATAGGTTTTGAAATATAATCATTACAACCCGATTCTATTGCCTTTTCTCTTTCACCTAAAAGTACACAAACTGTTTGGGCAATAATGACTACGTTGTTATTAAATTGCCGGATTTGACGAGTAGCTTCATGCCCATCCATTTCAGGCATTTCAATATCCATTAAAACCAAATCAATATCTGAGTTTTTGTGGCACGCTTCAACATCTGCAACTCCTGTTCTTACTATTGTAATTTCTTTACAGAAATTTTCAACCTGAATTGAAATAAGCTTTTCAGAAAATTCATCATCTTCCGCAATTAAAACTTTCAGATTTTTAAGTTGATTCATCTCTTCATTAGTAGGAACAACATTTTTTCGTTGTAATCTAAAAGCATCAGTTATATTTTTGTCTTGTTCTTTCATGGTCTATTGAACTTTTATTCATGAAGCCGTTTTTTTTGTAAGCATTGGCTATATCTTTTGAAACCACGAAACGACGAGCATTTACTTGCAGTCGGTGTCAACCCGCTAATAAATATATTTAATGATAAATGTGTCAGGTTGCCAATTACTGCTCGTTGTTTTTCGTAGAATTTAATTAGTGTAACATAAAATTAAGAAATGAAATAAAAAATTATTTTTTAAATCATAATTATGTGTGATTTTATTAATCTTTAATACAACGAATCGAAAAGCCTGTTGTTTTTGGGTCATAATTTCTGTAAATGTCTACATGATTATAATTCACATTTCTATCCCAGGCGTTTGAAGCATCTTGCTCACTTGATGTCCACCAATAGCCATGATTAAAAGTATTACTATAACTTCCACTGCTATTTCGAGTGCCTGCTGGAAGAGCCGTAAAACCAGTTTCATTTGTAGCACCTGTATTTGGGCTAAGCCAATGAATTGTTCCTGTTTCTTTTAATTTTCCACCGGTAATACCTTCTCCTCCGAGGAATGTAACTAAAGTTGTCCATTCTGCATCGGTTGGCACATGCCAGCCGGTTGGGCAAATGTTTCTAGAATCGTTAATTACGTACCAATTGTACAATTTACCATAAGTAGTAGAATTAAGCACGTTGTTATCGTAATTACAATAAGCACCAGAAGTCAAATTTGTCCATTGTGTTTCATCTGTAATATTTGGGATAGAGTCGCCATTACGGTAATGAGTTACTTTTAGGTCTTCAACTAACCAAACTTGAGTACCTATTGTTACATAATGGTAAACATTTCCATCTATATCTGTAATAGTGTTATTAACAGGAGCTACAGTTACCGTATTGTTGTCCTTTTTACATCCTGCAATAAACATAACAAATATTACAATAATTGTAAATGGACGAATAAACTTAACAAGTTTGCTTTTCATAATATAATTTTTTAGTGATTAATATTTAAATATTTTTTTCTAAAACGAACTAAACGGACTATTCAAATTAAGACTTTTTTTACTTGCTTGGTCTAATTTAATAGATAATGAAATTGTATGGGTATTTAAACCACTTACAGATCTAGACACATCAGATGTTACTACATCATACCCATATCCAATTGTAAACAATTTATAATCAAACCCAATTAAAAAAGTAACAGCATCATTTACTTTATACCACGAACCTAAAACAAGTTTTGACTTGTCATTTAAACGATAATCAAGGTATAAACCTGCAGAAATTAATTGAGAACAGCCCTGCACTAAATAAATCACGTTAGGCGTTATGTCAATTTTATTTGCTCCAATTATTTTTACACCGCCATTAAAAGTAAATCTTCTGGGCAATTCGCCTGTTCCCCCTATTAATGATTCGTTAGGTTTATTTAAATTATATCCGGCAACTCCAAGAAAAGCATTTAATTTAGCCCCCTCACCCTCATTGTAGTACCATAAAGCACCAAAACCAACAGATGGATATATTACTTTCTCATTTAAAACAGTTTCGCTATTTGAATTTGAAGAATTATACGAACCCAAAACATACTGCTCGTCAAAAGTTAATTTGCTAACATCCAATGATTTTTGAACATAAGAGCCCAAAATTGCTGCACTAAAATAATTATTGTCGGTTAACCTGATATTATAACCTATTGACAATGCAAAATCAAGGTTACTAAAGGCACCTGCTGTATATTTCTGAGCATTTAAACCGAAATCCAATTTTCCATTAACATTATTTGCTCCATTTTTACCAGACTCTCCTAATATTGTTGAAGAATTGCTTTTACCAACAAAAACTGGATATAGGGCGGTTACAGAATAGGTTTTAAATCCATTATCCAACGAACCCCATTGGTCGCGGTAGTTTATAAGTAACTTAAAATCCTTATTGGCACCGGCAATTGCAGGGTTTAGATTGATTGGATTTCCGTAAGACATTGATGATCTGGTATCCTGTGCATTTATGCTTTCTGAAAGCATTGCAAAAGAAATCGTAATGAAACCGATTATTGAAATTTTTGCTATATTTTTCATTTTATTGTTTTTTTAATGTTTAAAATTAATTTCATTAATATTATCGTATTAAATTTACAATTCCTTTAAGATTAACCGCTTCACCATTTGTAAGCAATCCTTTAACATAATACACATAAGCTCCTTCGGGTAATTGTTCATTTGTAGTCATCTTTCTGCCATCCCAGCCATTGCTTATACTTTTTGTGTAAAAAACTGATTCGCCCCATGAATTATAAATTGCAAATTCAAAATTGTTTATTCCTTCACCTCTTACATAAAAAACATCGTTTTTACCATTTCCATCAGGAGTAAAAGCTGAAGGTACCCATACCGAAGGAGAAATTACATAAATTGTTACAGAATCATCGTTTTTGCAACCATATATATCAATACCTATTACAGTGTAAGTTGTTGTAACATCAGGAAATGCAACCGGATTATAAATGCCTGTATTGCTTAATCCTAATGCAGGCGACCAATCGTATTGTACACCACCCGTTGCTGTTAACTGAATACTTGAACCATGTGTAATAGAGTCGCTTAAACCGGCATCTGTAATTGGTAACTGATGTACGATAACTGTTACTTCATCTGTTTCGGGCTCGCAACCAAAGCCAGTAACTGTTAATGTATAAGTTGTTGTAGAATCGGGAGTAGCTATTGGATTTGGTGAAGTAATACTACTTAATCCGGCAATTGGCGACCAACTGTACAATTGTCCTTCCAAAAGTGCCGCTCCAACCTGAATACTTTCATGTCTGCAAATTTCAACATCCACACCTGCATTGGCATTTAGCGGAGCTAACATTGTTACTACTACCGAATCGGTATTAATACAACCTGTTAAAGTATCCCGAACTGTTACTACATAATTTGTTATATTTGCAATAGGACTTGATACAGGGTTTGCAATACTTGTATTATTTAAAGTGTTTGAAGGAAACCAGTTATAACCGTAGTTTGAAACAGGATTTGTTCCTATCTGAACAGATCTGTTTGCACAAATGGTTGTATCTTTTCCTGCATTTGCAAACGGAAGTTGATTAATTGTAATTATTTGCTGCGATACTTCAGAGCAAAGTCCGTTTTTAACTGTCAGTAAAACAGTTTTGTTTCCTCCACCTGTATAAGTTACTCCATTTACATTTTGTTGTGATGATTGAGCAGGATTTGCTCCAATTCCAAAATCCCATATATAAGTCCAGTTTGTATCAGTTGTTCCTGTGTATGTAAAATTAATGTCTGCTCCCTCGCATTGTGGTGCATTAGTTGTAAATGATGGTGCAGGGGTTTGTGCAATATTGATTGTTTGAACTGATGTGTCGGTACACGAACCTAAAGTTGTAATGAGTGTTACCGTTTTTATTCCAGATGTTGAATAAACAATATTTTGCGGACTATTAGTTGCAGACGTTGCACCATTATCAAAATTCCACGAGTATGTTACATTTGGCGCACTTACGTTTATCACTCCCGACATTCCCATTAATGAATCAGATGTACTTATAAAATAGTATTTTCCAACTTGTGTAACCACATATTGAAATGACTGGCTTAAAGTGTCTATTATGGTGTCCCAAGAAGTTGCTCCTAATGGTATGCTATCAGATGTTGTGGTATGAGAGCCATTTACCCATATCCATTTGATAGTGTCTCCAACAACAGCATTCACCGAGTCTGGTGTGAATTGAAAATCTTGAACTGTGATAGTATAAGTTTGAGGATTTCCTTGAGGGGTTCCTATATTCAAAAAATCCACTGAGTCGCCTGTACAGTTTGAAGACATTGAAGTGAAATTTGCAACGGGTGTTTGGTTGATGGTAAATGTTTCCGATGCTACTTCAGAACAGAGCCCGTTTGACACGGTTAGCAACACGTACTTTGAGCCAGAGCCTGTGTAATTTATGCCTTGCGGATTAATTTGAGAAGAAGAAGAAGGTGTTGAGCCAACTCCAAAATCCCACACGTAAACCCAGTTAGTATCAACTGTTCCTGTGTAAGTAAAATTTACCGCCGAACCTTCGCATTGCGGAGCATTAGTAGTAAAAAATGGTGCAGGTGTTTGAACAATATTAATGGTTTGTTTGCTTGTATCTGTACATGAACCTATAGTTGTGATAAGAGTTACTGTTTTTATTCCCGATATTGAATAAACAATATTTTGTGGACTATTTATAGTGGAAATTGCCGGTGTTGCTCCACTACCAAAATCCCAAACATATATTGCACCAATGGTTCCAGTGTTTTGGAAATCTACTGAATCGCCTGTACAGTTTGAAGACATTGAAGTGAAATTTGCAACGGGTGTTGGATTAATGTTAATTATCTGTGAGGTTGTATTGGAACAACTTTGGTCAGAAATAGTAAAAGTAACCTGCTTTGTGCCACCTGTAGAATATAAAACCCCAGATGTGTTTTCAGATGTAGAAGTTGCAGGAATTGCATCTTGTCCGAAATTCCATGAATAAGACCAATTTGAACCTGAACTTCCTGTATTTGTAAAATTTACTGATACGTCTGCACATTGTGGTGCATTTGAACTAAAACTAACCGTTGGAGTTTGATATATATTAATGGTATTAGTAGCAGTTATCGCACAACCTGATGTGCTATTGGTTGAAGTTAATGTAATGGTTTTAATTCCTGAAGTAGAGTATGTAATACCAGTAGGATTTTGAACTATTGAAGTTGCTGGAGTAGCTCCTGAGCCAAAATCCCAAGAATAAGTAACACCACTGGTTGTGCCTGTATTTGTAAAATCAACAGTAAGTCCTGTACATTTAGGTGCCGTAGAAGTAAAGCTTGCTGTAGGAGTTGACAAAATATCAATGATGATAGTATCAACTGCAGAACATTGAAATTCATTAGTAACAGTCAATGTTACGGTTTTATTTCCTGACGAACTGTATAAAATATTTCCAGGATTCTGTGATGTTGAAGATACTGGTGTTGCCCCAACTCCAAAATCCCAGTTGTAAGAAATCCCTATTCCCGTTGTACTGTTATTGGTAAAGTTAACGGGTGTGTTTTCGCAAACGGATGCATTTGAACTAAAGCTAACCGTTGGGGTCTGGTATATATTAATGGTATTAATAGCAGTTACCGCACAACCTGTTGTGCTATTTGTTGAAGTTAATGTAATTGTTTTAATTCCTGAAGTGGAGTATATTATTCCAGTAGGATCCTGAGTTGTTGAGGTTGCTGGAGTTGCTCCCGAACCGAAATCCCAAGAATAAGTTACACCAGTAGTTGTACCTGTATTCGTAAAGTCAACTGTAAGCCCTGTGCATTTAGGTGCAGTAGAAGTAAAGCTGACCGTTGGAGTCGAGTTAATGGTAATTGTTTGAGTACTGGTTTGGGTACAATACTGATTAAATACAGTAAGTGTTATTGTTTTTGTTCCGCTGGTACTATATAAAACTCCTGTTGGATTTTCTGAGGTAGAATTTGCAGGAATAGCATTGGTTCCAAAATCCCAAAAGAACGACCAGTTACTACCTGTGCTTCCATTATTTGTAAAATCAATAGAAGTATTTGTACATTGAGGTGCATTGGAAGTAAAGTTGGATACAGGTTGCTCATATATTAATACTCCGTGACTTTTGGAGTCAAATCCACCGCATACTGAATCGTAAACAGAAAGAGTTACAAGTTTTAGTCCATCTGATGAATATATAATTCCCGATGGATTTTCAACAGTAGATGTTGATGGTGTTGATCCGGTACCAAAACTCCAAGTATATGATATGCCAGTTCCAGTTGAACCTGTATTTATAAAGTTCACTGCCTGATCTGAGCAGACAGGGGCATCCGAAGTGAATTCAGCAACAGCGCCGGCTCTGACTGTTACAGCAACAACATCTTGACTGATACATAAACCAGAAATAGATGTAGTAAGTATATAGTTAATAGTGACAGTGGAACTGGAAGTCAAATTCACATATGGGTTGGAAATATTTGGATTGCTTAAGCCAGTAGTAGGTGTCCAGGAATATGTAATTCCTGCTGTTGCTGGCTCTCCAATTTGAACACTATCTCCATTGCAATATGATTTGTCAGGGCCTGCATTTGCCAGAAAGAAAAGTTGTAACGATGAAACTGCAACAGCTGCATTTCTGTCTGTAAATGTTCCGTCACCTAACTGCCCTGAACCATTTTCACCCCAGGAACGGGCATATCCGGTTTTAAGTAAACAAACTGAATGAAACCCGCCTGTACCAATTGCTACTACATCTGTTGGGATATTGCTTACTGAAACTGGAGTTGCAGAATAACTTCCGTCATTGGCAGCACCATTTCCCAATTGAAATGAAACATCATTACCCCATGTTTTAATAGTGCTATCGGCTAATATTGCTGATGTATTATTTCCACCTGCAGATATTCCAATTCCAGTTGTAATTAATGTAGCAAGTGGTGCATTATTGTTCGTTGGTGAATTAGAACCAGTACCTAACTGTCCATCAACATTCCACCCACTTGCCAACACAGCTCCATTGTTTTTTAAAAAAACTGAATGATAATCACCACCGGCAATAGCTATAATATTAGATAAAACACCAGATCCACCAATATCAACAGCTTGTGTTGCGTAAAATTTTTGTGTCCACGCACCAATTGTTAATTGTCCTTTATCATTGAGTCCCCATGTCCAAACAGTTCCATCGCTTTTTAAAGCAATTGAATGTTGATATCCAGCAGCTACTGAAACAACATCTGTTAAATAGGTTGTGCTTGTTAATTTAACTTGAATGGGATAATTTACACCTAAACTGGAAGGACCATCACCGCATTGTCCCTGGCTATCATCTCCCCAACACCATACTGTGCCATCACTTTTTACCGCTATTGAATGAAAACCTCCGGCATCAATGGCAACAATTCCTGTTAAAAATCCAGTTCCACCAGGACCAACCACCTGAACAGGAGTTAATCTATTCGTTACAGAGTTGTCACCTAATTGTGCAAAATCATTTTTACCCCATGCCCATACAGTTCCATCACTTTTGAGGGCAAGTGAATGGTCGCTACCTGCTGCAACAGCAATTACATCGGTAAGAAAACCCACGCCTCCGGGACCTTTTACCTGGACTGCTGTATTCCTGTTTGTTGTAGTGTTGTCTCCTAACTGCCCGTTGGTATTTAATCCAAAGGAGCGTACAGTGCCATCGCATTTTAATACCACAGTATGGTTACCTCCGCAGGCAACGTATTTTCCTTGATAATCACTTTGTCCAAATGATGAAATAGTAAAAATTGCATAACAAACTATTGTTAGCGTAAGTTTAGTAATTTTTTTCATAGACCATAATTCTTTTAAGTTATTAAATCGATTTTTTTATTATCAATAATTTGATAATTTAACTTAAGATGAATTAAAAAAGAGAAAGGTTGGAATGAAAAAAATAATAATGCTAATTAGCTTATAATGTGAGCTAATATTTTAATTTTAAAGTTACAAAAAGACCATAACTAAAATTATTTGTTCTATTAAAATCGGAAGGAATAATTTTATCGCCTTTAAAAATATTTTTTAATCCATATTCCGATTGCAGTCCTCCACCTATAATAAAATATTTTGTTTCTCTTTCGCGACCAATACCAAGCTTTAAGCCATAGTCGTTATTACTAAATGTTGAAGTGGGCATATTAGTTTTCTCGTTGTCCCTAACATAATAAATTTCGTTTTTTGTTAAAACAGAAAAATATCCTCCAACTTTAATAAAATACCAATTATTAGGATTCATATTTTTAAAGCTAATATTTTTTTGATAAGTAACTGTTGATTTTGAATATCCTAATTTTATTGTTTTTTTATAGTATTTTCCATTTGAGTACAAATAAACATTTTGGTTTTGGTTAGACAAAAAATAAAGTTCTAATGAAACAGCATTTGATTTCGAAAATTTATAATTATAAACTAAGCCATAACCTGAAGCAAAAGATGGCGTTATACTTACCATACTTCCTTCTCTGTTGCTTTCAATAAAATCGTTGTTAATTAATATTGTGTTGTTAATAGAGTAAATTAATCCAACTTCATTTTTTACAAAATAGTGCTTATCAAATTGTTTTGAAGTGTCAATTATATATTCTGGAAAGTGAATCTGATTTGTTATATCATTATCGTAGTCTATTTTTTTTATTTCTTTTGGTTCAATGCTAATAAGCAAATCGCTTAAAATTTGTTTCGAAACAACTGACATTTCATGATAAAACTTATTTGAATTATTTATTTGCAAATTACTTATCAATGCGTTATTTGTTTTTTTGTTGTTTAATGTTTTTTGTTTAGCTGAAACATCACTATTTTCAAAATTTATTTCTGAATTGCTAACCTTTACATCGTTTTTAGTTAAGTACTTTTTTGAAATAATTACTTTGCTTGTTGTAATATTTTTAATGTTATTATTATTTGGCATTACTGATTTTAGTGTTGAGTTTTCAGATGTGAATTTATGTATTTTTTGTTGCTCATTAATTGAAAAATAAATACCAACAAATAACAAAAGTAATATTACTACTGCAGAATAAACAATAAATCGAATTCTAATTTTTAATATTTGAATGTAATCTAACTTTATTTTAAGTTTCATCCAAACTCTATCAATATAAAGTTGTTTATCAAGATTATCCCAAATAAATTCAGGAGCTTTTGATTTTTTCGACTCAAAGCTATCTTTAATTAGATTAATATTTTTATCAAAATTATTCTCCATTTAGTTTCACAAATGCTTCTTGTAATAATTTTCTAGCTCTATTTAATTGCGATTTTGATGTTCCTTCTGTAATATTTAAATTACTAGCAATTTCTTTATGACTATATCCTTCAATCGCATATAATTTAAGTACAATTTGTGCTTTTGAAGGTAATTTATTTACCAATTCTATTATTTCTTGAACACCAAAAGTCGAAAGAAAGTCGTCAGAATAATCTTCTTGCGAGTCGGTTAAAATGTTTAATTTTTCGTGCTCTCTAGATTTCTTCCTATAGTTTTCTAATGCGGTATTTACAATTACTTTTCTTATCCAGCCTTCAAGCGAACCTTCAAAATTAAACTGATGTAATTTTCTAAATATTTTAATAAATCCTTCTTGTAAAACATCAGATGCTTCGTCGTAGTTATCGGTATAGTTAAGACAAACATTAAACATTTTATCGGAAAATTTTCTGTATAACATTTCTTGGTATTGCCTGTTAAAATCGATACATTTTTTAACAAGCTCTACTTCTGTAATATTATCAATTTCCTCTTTACTATTCATAAATTGTTAAAATATAACCCTTACTCCCTCGCCTATTCTGCTAGCTATTATATTAAAAATTTCTGTATTTGTTGAATTGTTAATTAAAATTGTAGGTGTTCCATTAACATCAACAACATTTGCACTATTTAATAAATTTTGTGATATAGGTAAAAACCAATAAATTGGATCAAAAATTATTTTTGGTGTCAGTGGGTTGTCCTTTTTTAATATAATTTCGGAAGCACCTGATACATTTTGAGAGAGAACAGAAAAAGATTCTTTTGATTTAAATTCAAATCGAATAGGATAATTATTGTTCATTCCCATATTATAAGTACCTTCGATTATAATATGGTTATCGCTTGTGCTACCAAAGGTTGAAAAAGCAATTTGTATTTTGGTAAATGTTCCTTGTGGAATATCGTAATTCAATTCACCAACCGTAGCATTTGAGTTATAATTGATGTTTAATCCAGTTGGATAAGAATTTGAAAAATACACATCATCGCCTTGAACTCTATTACCATCAAAAGAAAAGTTTTCTAAAACAATATTTCCACTCGTAAACGCTAACTTGCCACCAATGCCAGATGATCGATTAATATCTACAATAAATTTAACATTAGTTGGTTCATTCCATTTATCTTTATTACAAGAAAATATACTAAGAAAAAAAAGTAAAATTATGAGAAAACTTCTTTGTGTCATAATAACATTTATTTATAAGATGAAAAAATAAACATAAAGGTTGGAAAAAAAATATTTTTTTGTAATTATTTCATCTCAGTACAATAGTTTTATAAATAATTTGCACAAAATTGTTTAAAGTATCTATTTGCGTGAATAAATTCAATTTTTTTAATAAAAACTATCTTAAAATAAAGAACCCTTTAAATACTATCTTTTCGCCCTTATTTGAATATTACTTTGTAATGTTACAAATATAATATAAAGTTAAGCAATGTATTAAAATATTCGTGTTTTTTTGCAAAAATTGATAGATGCTGTTTTACAATATACGCCCCTAATGAACTTTATCAAAAAAGAGCATATTCAGAACAACTGACCTCAGCAAAGGGAAAATCTATCCAAATTTTCTATATACACCCAATATCAACTCTTATATAAGAACGGTATAATCCTACCTTTTTCAATCATACGAATTTTAAAATGATGCTTATCATTCTTCCTCTAATTTTTTATCGTTTTCCTGATACCATAAAGGCAATATCGTTAAGTTAATAAAAAAAATCGCATAAGTAAAAGAACCACAATTAAATGTGGTTCTTTGTGAGATACAAATACTCATTCCTTATGCTTAGTGTAAATCTAAAAATTATTGATGACTTAAAGTCATTTTTATTTGGTAATGTATTGGGCTCAGGCACTTGCTGAACAAAGTGAAAATAAAATTCTGAAAGAAAAATTTGCTCCAGTTGCAAAACAAATGACTGAAAATGAAAGTATAATTATAAAAGAAATTGCTCAAACAGTGGGAAAACCTATTGATATCGGTGGTTATTATTTACCAAATGATGAAAAAGTAAAACATGCATTAAGACCAAGCAATACTTTTAATAAGATTATTGATGCGATTTAAATTAAAAATTTGCAATATGTTAAAAACCTCAGAATTTATCTGAGGTTTTTTTTATAAAATTTTAAAACCAACCGAATTTTAATGTAACAGTTCCAGAAAACCCATTTAATACAGAGCGAGGATAGTTCTCAAAACGAACATCAGAAGTATATTTATAACTAACACCAGTAGTAATTCTAAAACATTTGAGCATGTTTAGTTCTAAAGCAACTCCTGGTTCAACAATTACAAAAGCATCTTCACTCGTTGTGTATGTTTCCCATGGGTCAGCCCCAATGTAATACGATTGGTTAAGTTGCGCATCACCAGCACCTATTATTATTGGAAATGTAATATGAATTGGCATTTTTGAACCTATTATTGGCTCAAAAAACAAACCGCCATATCCACCAGATAAATAATAATCGTGTCCATTTTCGGTAGAGTAATAGCTGACATTATTAGCAAATCCACTTCCAGCAAAACCCATTGCAAAAGAATGGTTTACAACCCAACCCAATCTTGCTCCAACAATTGCAGCATCGTGTCCGTTCACTTGAGAATACCCCATTGTCAATCCTAAATATCCACCATGCGAAATGTTTTTACCAAGGAGTGTTTTAATTTCATAAGCTTCTTTTTCTTCTTGTGCAAACGAAGAAAAAGCAAGAGTGATTCCTAAAATAAAAAAAGTAATTTTTTTCATATATTTTGTTTTTAAAATTTACTCATGAATAATTCTTCCAGAACCTGTTATATGTGTATTCACAACAGGATTTCCTATATAATAAATCTCGCCACTTCCACTAATATTAGCATTTAAATAATCTATAACTTGTAAATTCATAGAGCCAGACCCTGAAATACTTGCAAAACATGTATCTTGAATAAAATTATATGCATTAATTTCACCAGACCCTGAAATGTTACATTCTCCCGATGAGGTATGCCCCGAAAGATAAATATCACCAGACCCAGTAATACTGGCTTTAATAAATTGCGAATAAGCATCCGCATCTATATTACCAGAACCTTTTAATAATAACGTTAAGTTTTGAGTTTTTAAGCTGTCAATTGTTATTGAGCCCGATCCAGAAAGAACAACATTTGTTATATTTGGAGAACCTATATAAACTTTTATAGGAAAATGTGTTTCAAGTCTTTTAAAGTTGGATGTTTTAATAACAAGACTATTTCCATGAACTGAAGTTTCAATATAAGGTATAATGTTTTCTTCAGCTTCAACAGAAACTCTATTTATTGAATCGTACGAGTAATATACGTCACAACTCCCTTCTGAAACAATTTCTGAAAAATCAGATAAATTTCTGCTTACACTTGCAACATGGTAGTTGCCCTCAATTTTAGGACGAATACAAGAGGTTGATGTTATTGCAATATACAGAATAGCTGAAAAATAAATCATTCTTTTCATATTGGTTAAATTTAATTTCAAAAATAAAGGACAAGTAAATTTTAAAAGAGTTGCAAAAAATAGAAGAAATTTTTATAATACAATATTTCAAAATGCAATTAATAAAAGATTTTATTTTGTCATTCTGAATGGAGTGAAACGTAATGAAGAATCTAAATACTAATAACAATGATTGCCATAGGTGAGCTTGTTAGTTCGATTATTCGGGAAACTTAGAATAATAGTAAGATATTATAAAATCATCTTACAGCACAAGATAGAATGCCTGAACTAAAATTAAGTTTAATTTCTGAAGCATCAGTTTTTGGTTCGCCAATTACTCCATTCATTTTATATTGTTGCAATTTTTCATCTAATAAAATTTTTGTAAAAGAATCGAAAACAGATGGCAAAACAAGTATAGCTTTTCTGTATGTTGATTCAAATATGCAACTGTAAGTCTTATCGTAATTAAAAAATAAATCTGTGTTTGCCGAAGTGATAAATATGTTTGTAGTTGAATTGTTTATCATGTTAAAATAAATGCTTCCGTATTTTAAATTTAACATTGTACTTTTTAATGCTTTGTTTATTTTAATTAATGAGAAGCTCGCTTCGCCTTTTAAAACTGTAACACTATCTATATATAATTTGTCGTGACGGGAATTGATTTCAAGATTATTCACAACAGGTAAATTTAATGTTGTTGCCCTGCTGTATAAATCAATATTTCCAGCAGAAATTATTTCAGCTTTAACATAGGATAATTCAAGTTTACCTGTTGAAATATTTTTAATGTTAACATTACCAAATTCAACTTTAATATTTGATTTTCCAGACAAGTTATGTGCCTGAAAATCACCGTTTGACAAATCAATGTTTATACTGGAGTTATGATCTGTTGTGTATATGTTTCCAAATTTATTTTCAATTTTCAATTCAATGTTTTCGGGAACTGTAACTGTCCAGTTTATTTCAATACTTGCAGCTCCATTTATTGCTGTATTCGCAATATCAGAAATGTTTGACCAAACACTACTTTTATAATCGTTAAAATTTGTTTTAGCAATAACATAATATAAAGAAGCATCAAATTGGACATCAATATTGTTAAATATTTTTTTTGCCTTAATAGTATCTTTGTCTGTTGCTTTAATTTCTACAGAAAAAGAGACTGAATCTAATGTTGATTTAACAATGTGTATATTACCATATTTGTTGATAATTTGAACACTTGTTTCAGGTGTGATTTTAAAAGATTTATATATCCTTTTATGAAATTCAACCTGTTGTGCCTGACTTATAAAAGCTATACAAAATGTACAAGCTAATATTAATAATTTATTACATGTCATATTTTGTTTCATTTTTGTCGTTTTTTTTAGTTATTTCAATACTAACTTGGCGTTTAATAAATTCTAACATCTCCATTTTAAGTTTATAATTTTCAATCATTGCTTCAATTACCTGTTCGTTGTTAATGTTTTCTTTCAAATCATTTTTAAGTTCTTTATAAGCTTTATCAAGTTTCCCAAATTCATTATTTATTTCGGTTTTAACTTCTGGATTATTAGCAGTCAAAATGAAAAGATCATTTTTTTCTTTATTTATTTTTGAAGTATAATAAACACTTAATTCATTAAGCTCTGAATAAGAATTATTTTCAGTTTGCTTCTTTTTTGCAAGTGGCTTTTTGGGTTTAGAAATTATTTTTAATTCGATAATTTTTGGAATAGATGTTTCTGCAACTTTAGATTGAATAACTTGTTTAGTATTAAAATGTGTTTTTTTAATTTGTTTTACCGTGTTCGTATAATGTACTTTATCGCCTTGAATGTAGTTGTGAAAATAATATGATGCTATAAAAATAGCTACCGCAGCAACAACTTGCCAGGATATCTTTATAAATAAATTGGGTTTTTTATGTTGAATATTATTATTTATTTGTTTCCAAATTTCAATCGTTGGCTCAAACTTATCGAATGCCTGTCGGTTATTTGAAACAAATTTTTCGAGTTTATCTTGTTTCATATACTGGATTTTAAAAGTTCTTTTACTTTTTGTTTGGCTCTCATGTATTGAGTTTTTGAGGTAGATTCGCTTATATTTAATATTTGACTAATTTCTTCATGATCATATCCTTCTAGTAAATAAAGTGAAAAAATAATGCGACTTCCATTTGGTAATTGCTCCATAGCATTTTTCACATTGTCTACAGATAATGGAATGTTTTCTTCTTCTTCTTCAATTTCACCTTTATCAAATACAGAAATATCTTCAACAAAATTTAAATTAGTTTTTTTGCGATTAATTTCATTAATGCATTTATTAACTGTGATACGTTTAATCCAAGCTCCTATAGTTGAGTCAAATCTGAATGAATGAATACGGCTAAAAGTTTCTGTAAATACTTCTTGAAGCATATCCTCGGCATCGCTTTTATTATTTAACATTCTATAGCAAATATTGAACATAGCTTTTGAATAAAGTTTATATAACTCAAACTGTGCCTTCCTCTCACAATGGATACACCTTTCAACTAATTTTTTATGAATATCTTTCTGCACTATTCCTTTTCAGGATTTAATTTCAGAACTAAAGACAAGAAAAAATATTTTGGTTGCAATTTTTATGTATATTTTTTCTTAATAGAACTCATGTTGTTTTAACTGAATTAATAATTTTTACCAATTCTTTAACGGCAATTTCTTCGGGAACATTTTGCAAAACTCTTTCATTTCCTTTATAAATATTTACCTTTCCGTTGCCGGCACCAACATATCCATAATCCGAATCTGCCATTTCGCCTGGTCCGTTAACTACGCAACCCATAACGGCAATTTTTAATCCTGCAAATTGTTTTGTTGCATTCATAACCTCTTTTACTGCTTTTTCTATGTCAAAAAGTGTTCGACCGCAAGAGGGGCACGATACATATTCGGTTTTTGTTATTCTTGCTCTACTTGCCTGCAAAATGGAATATGCAATTTGAATTATTTTTTCAGAATTTTTATTGTTTGTACCAGTAATCCAGAAACCATCTAGTCGACCATCGGCAAAAAGTCCACCAGCAACAATTGAAAGTCGGTATAATACTTCTTCTTCGATAAAATTTTTAATGTCAATTTTAAGAATTACAGGATTTTTATTTCCATTTTTATCAAGCTCATTAATTTTATTTCTAAAATGATAAATATTATCGGTTTCAATAATGTTTAAGCTCAAATTATTAAGTTCTTCAATATTGTTAATGTCTTGCTTTAGAATATTCTTACTTTTAAAATCTGTAAATATCAAAATAGGCGAATTGTTGCCTCCAATGTTTTTAATGGAATTAGTTTGTCTTCTTTCAAAAGAAAAAGAATTGTAATTCCAATTGTCGTTTTGTGTAATGTTATTGCTATTGATTATTGTCTTTGTTTCTTTAATTATTGCTTTTGCAACAGGTATTTCTTTTTCAGGTGCTTCGGTTAACGAAACTCTTACAGTATCACCAATTCCTTCTAACAAAAGTAACCCAATTCCTATTGATGATTTAATTCTTCCGTCTTCGCCCAATCCTGCTTCGGTTACTCCAAGGTGAATGGGATAATTTAAATTACTTTCATGCATCTTTTGAACTAAAAGTCGGTTTGCATAAATCATTGTAAGCGGATTGCTAGCTTTCATTGAAAGTACAATGTTATTGAAATTTTCTTGTTCACAAATTTCAATAAATTCCATAGCCGATGCAACCATTCCTTTGGGTGTGTTTCCATATTTGCTAACAATACGCCACGATAACGAACCGTGATTAATCCCAATTCTAATTGCTGTTCCGTTTTGTTTACAAATATTTATTAAAGGCAAAAGATTATTGCGTATTTTTTCTTTTTCTTCTGCAAATTGTTTTTCTGTAAAATTAATTTGATTTGCTGATTTTGAAATATCGGTATAGTTACCCGGATTTATTCTAACTTTTGAAACAATTTGAGCAGTAATTTCGGCAACTTTTGGATTATAATGAACATCGGCAATTAATGGAATTTTAATTTTATTTTTTTCAAGTTCTTTAATAATAAACGGAAGATTTTTTGCTTCTTTAATTCCCTGAACCGTTAAACGCACATAATCGGCACCTGCATTGTAAATCCGCGTAATTTGTTCAACTGTAGTTTTTGTGTCGAGAGTGTTTGTGTTAGTCATTGTTTGAATACGTATAGGGTTATTGCCACCTAAAGCAATTCCACCAATGTTTACTTCTTTGGTTTTAAAACGCGAGTAAGTTGTGTATGGTTGAATATAATTATTCATTAAATCAAAATTAAAAAACAAAGGTATTGCTTATAGTTGAATTTGAAAGTTAATTATTTAGTGTCTGTCTATAATGTCCGATTTCTGCGTTATTCTCATTTTTAAAATCAGTCATTTACTACAGTAAACTCCTGATATTTAAAAATTTCGAATGC
>MENF01000222.1 GCA_001769035.1 Bacteroidetes bacterium GWA2_32_17 | reverse complement strand
AGGGTTGTTTAATGCTATTAGCCATCATGCAACAGATATTGCAAGAATTTTATTAGTTGAAAAATAAAAAAATCAAATCTTAACTGTAGTACACAAACTAATTGCTTCGCTATAAGTTCGTATCTTCACTCACGCCTTGGTTCGTATCTTCACTCACGCTTTGGTTCGTGTCTTCACTCACGCCTTGGTTCGTATCTTCACTCACGCCTTGGTTCGTGTCTTCACTCACGCCTTGGTTCGTGTCTTCACACACGCCTTGGTTCGTGTCTTCACGAACCAACCAACCCAATCCTCGTTTATAATCAAGGTCAAATTTGAAAAATTAAAAAAATAAAATAATCGTCATCATTTACTAAAATACATAACCGTTATTTTTGCACGGTGTTATAAAAATAAATTATTTGCTTCGGACAACCAAAATTATTTTACAATTGTCTTACAAGTATATTTAAAAAATTAATTTATGAAAACCTATCTTATTTGTTTTATTGTTTTAACATTAAATTACAACAATATTATTGCACAGTGTGCACCAAATGCCGGTTTAGATGATACAACTTGCGGTCAAACATACACATTGCAAGGTTCAATTTCTCAATCGGGTTCTACTGTCCTTTGGACATCTTTAAATGGAGCAGTTTTTTCGGACTCATCACAATTAGTTACAAATGTTTTTATTCCGGCATATACAGGCGGCTCAATTTCTGTAAATTTTATTTTAACTGAAACAAATACAAGTATTCCTTGTACAGCAAGCGATACGGTTACAATAACTTTTATAAGATTTCCGCATGCTGAAGCTGGAATTTCTCAAAGTGTTTGCGGTACAACTACACAATTATATGCCGATACAATTGGAAGTGGAATAACAAATGCTTATTGGACTTCAAGTGTTCCCGGAATTAATATAAATTATACAGGTTCCGACCCTCTTCCTTGGAACCCTATAGTTGATGCATCTGGTTTGGGTTCCGGTTTTTGGATTAACAGCCAACGTCAAGTGTGGTTTTACTGGCATGGACAAGGAGAATATAGTTGCACTTCAATTGATAGTTTATCTGTTACTTTTTATGAAATCCCAATTGCTAATGCTGGTTTAGATACTTTTATTTGTGGTAAAATATACAATTTAAATGCTTCTCCAAGTATTATAAATTATACAGGAATATGGACTGCTTCATCTGGTCCTGGTTCTTCAAATTTCAATTATGCAACATCACCTAATGGAACAGTAACAGTTACACAATTTGGTGTTTATTTTTTTTATTGGAAAGAAATGAATTTTAATAATACAACTTGTTTTGACAGAGATACTGTTATTATTAATTTTAAAGTTGTTCCCATGCCCGATGCCGGATTAGATTTTGGTGTTTGCGGTAAATTTGCTCATATTTGTGTAATACCATCAGTACCTGGAGGACAATGGAGTTGTCCGCAAGGTGGGGTACCTTATTATGATGCTCCAATTGATTCAGTTTCTCATTATAATCCTTCTTATCAAGATTCAGCTTGTGCATGGATTCGGTATGGGTCAGAAAATGATACTGTAACAATGTATTGGTTTGAATTTAATGGTGTGTGTGCCGGATTTGATTCTGTAAATGTTTATTTTGGAAGCATTGAACCTGCAATTGAACTTGTTGATCCTGTAGATACTTTTGTTTGCGGTCCAATTTATCATTTACTTAATGCACAGCAACCTGCTTATGGTTCTGGTTTTTGGTATGATACTGTAGCAAATACAATGTTTTCGCCAAGTCAAAATAGTAATAATAACCTTACTGCAACAATAGATACTGGTGGCACAAATAATTATGGCTGGCATCATTTTTATTGGGTAACTGTAAATGGTCAATGTAGAGATACTTCAACTGTTGTTCCGGTAAAATTTATCAGAATGCCAGTTTCAAATGCAGGAACCGATACTTCTGTTTGCAACCTATACGCAGTATTTAATGCAAACTGGGATTCAATCGCAACAGGTACGTGGTATTTTTTACAAGGCGATTACCCTTCAGCTATTGCCAATGTTAATTCTCCCTTAACTTTTGTAGCAGTATCACAACCGGGCATATATCATTATATATGGCAATTGAATACAGACGGAGTTTGTTTTGACTCAGATACTGTGCAAATAACATTTAATTACCCAACAATAATTGGTATTGCCCAATCTTCTTTAGTTTCCGATTTTTCTGATTTTAAAGCTGAAGTATTTCCTGAAATAAATTATAATAATAATCCTTTTTATTCTTCTTCACTTTCTTCAAACGGAAACTTTTCAATTTGGGCTTTGCCAAATCAGAACTATTATTTAAAAATTTCTGCAATAAACCCACAATTATATCAAACTCTCGCAAATACATATTATGATAGTACTTACAATTGGCAGGATGCCACAATACTAACAACAACAAATAATTGCGATACAATAAACATAAATATTCCCCTTGTTGCATACACACCAGCTACTGGCGGGCAATGCAGAATTTATGGTTTGTTAAGATACGATGGTTCACTTGCTCCTGTTCAAAATGCAATGGTTTATTTAAGATATCAGCCCAACCAGGATTTAGCACGATTCGAATATACTAATCAGAATGGTTATTATTCGATTAATAACATAGCAAACGGTAATTATAAATTATTTGTTGATATTCCCGGCTTGCCTCAAATAACAAATCACCATATAATTGTAAATCCTAATGATACGGTTTTTGCCGATGTTAATTTTATTGTTGATACTACTTCTATTTCAAAAGATTATGGTTTTGGAATTTATGCCGATACTACCGGCTTTATTAATGTTCCTTTAAACAATACTGAAAATTTACAGATTTCTGTTTTTCCAAATCCGTTTAACCAGCAACTTACATTATCCGGTAATCTTTCAAAAACAGAAAATATAAGTGCAGAAATTTTCGATAATCTTGGAAAACCTGTTTTTAATTGTCCCGAAAAACAATATGTAAACAACGAGATTAAATTAACTTTTCCAACATCAAAATTAATTTCTGGTATTTATTATTTAAAAGTAACTGTTGGTAATAATGTTTACATTAAAAAAATCGCAAAGCAATAATTTTTCCCTTGGTCTGTGGCACACAGACCAATTTCCCATCGCCTAATTTTGTTTCTAAATAAATTAATATATTTTAACAAATATTTATTTGGTAGTTTAAATTAATAGTTGTTACTTTGCCGAACAAAGTTCTTTATTATGACACAAATTGAAGATATAAAAGAAATAAGAAACCTGATGGAACGTTCCACAAGGTTTTTATCGTTAAGCGGATTTTCGGGCATTTTTGCCGGAATATTTGCATTAATAGGTGCATTTTTCGCATGGTGGTATATAAATCAAATTGATTCAATAATATCATTAAATATATGGGGAACTGGCTTAATAAGTAATCCAGTATTTATATTAATACTTGATGGGTTGCTCGTCTTTGTTTTTGCATTATCCGGAGGTATTTATTTTTCGATGCGAAAAGCAAAAAAACAAGGTGTATCTTTTTGGACTAAGCCAAGTAAATTATTATTAATAAATTTTTTAATTCCAATTATTTCCGGTGGATTTTTTTGCCTTTTCTTAATTATCTACGGTTTTTACATAATGATAGTCCCAGCAAGTTTAATGTTTTATGGCTTGGCACTTGTAAACGCAAGTAAATACACATTTAACGCAACACTATATTTTGGTATATGTGAAATTATTTTAGGGATATTATCCGGAATTTTTGTAGGGTATGGAATCTGGTTTTGGGCATTAGGTTTTGGAGTTTTACATATTGTTTATGGAACGGTGATTTATTTTATAAAAGACAATGGAACTGCAATTAAACAAATTGAATAAAACATTCGAAAATCGCATTCGGTTGGGTGTTATGTCAATACTAATGGTAAACGATTGGGTTGATTTTAACTCGCTAAAAGATTTGCTTAAAATTACCGATGGTAATTTAGCAAGCCATATTAAAGCATTGGAAGCTGAAACTTATATTGAAATTAATAAACAATTTATTAACAAAAAGCCCAATACCTCGTATCGTGCTACATTGCTCGGAAGAAAGGCATTTAACGAACATCTTAATATTTTGGAAAAAATAATTAAACAGAAATAATTTTTTTTATTTATAAACTTTGAAATACAAAGAACTTTTATGAAATCAAACAATTCTTTCAGGTACTTCCTGATTTTTGCAGGTGCAGGTATTTATCAATGGGCATTTTGGCACGAAACGCCAGGTTTAAACATTTCAATATTTACTGCTTTTATTGTTCCGACATTACTGTTTTTGTATCCCGAATCGGTAAAAAAAGTTCCATTTTGGTTGGTATTAACAGGTTTGCTATCAGCATCGTTAGCAATTGTTGTACATGCAAGTTTATTTGCAACAATAATGTATGTGATTTCAATAATATTATTTGTTGGTTTTGCTCATTGGTCGCAAACTAAAAGTCCTGTATTTGCAATTCCATCTTCAATAGCTAATTTAGTTTTAACTCCGTACACTTTTTTTGCTTTTAAAAATTATGTTGCAACAAATAACAAAAAAAGCTCAGTGTTTTTAAAATGGGTTAAATTATTTGTTTTGCCAGTTGTTATTTTGATAGTGTTTTTTACAATATTTTATAACGCTAGCGATAAATTTGCAGAGTATTCCGATAAGGTACTATTTCCAATACAAGATTTTATATATAATTTGTTTGGAAATATAACTTTTGCAAGTATTTTCTTTTTTGTTCACGGAATTTTACTAATAACATGGATACTAATAAGAAACAAAAACACAAATCTGTCTGATGCTGAAAAAAATCAAACTGTAAATATTACTCGTAACAAAGTTCGCAGAAAAAGACATTTTCAGTTTTTAGGTTTAAAAAGAGAATATTTATCAGCATTTATTCTTTTAGTTCTTATTAATTTACTTGTTCTTGCTGCAAATATTGTTGACATTGTTTTTATTTGGTTTGGTTTCGAGTTTAAAGAGGGAATGAATCTTAAGCAATTTGTACACGAAGGAACTTATCTGCTTATTTTAAGCATACTTCTTTCGATGGGAATATTGTTATATATTTTTAGAAAAAATCAGAATTTTTACTCAAAAGGAAAAATTTTAAAAGTCCTTTCTTTTGCATGGATATTTCAAAATCTGATACTTGCCATTTCGGTTGGTGTGCGAAATTATCACTATATGGAATATTACGGATTGGCTTATAAAAGAGTAGGCGTTTGCATTTTTTTAATTCTCGTATTTTTTGGGTTAATTACATTTTTTATAAAAATAATGCAGAAAAAATCAAGTTACTTTTTATTAAAATTTAACTCATGGGCAATGTATTTATTGTTAATAATCTCGTCGTTATTTAGCTGGGATACAATAATAACAAAGTATAATATAAAACATTGCAAAGAACTTGATTACGAATTTCTTGTTCACATGTCAACTAAAGCATTGCCATTTGTTGATATTAATAAACTCTCTACTGATTTGTCATACAAAAACCCATGGATTATAAATAGTAATTATAATTATGACTATTTCTATGTGTTCTCAATGCGAAATTACTATGTAAAGCAAGTGTTTAATTTTTTATATGATTGGGAAACCGATAAATTTTTATCGTGGAGTTATTACGATAAACTGGCTTACCAGAACTTTATGAGCAACCCTGAATTAGTAAAATCATATAAAATTTATAAAGATTACAGGATTAAAAAAAACCAAATTGAAAATGGAAACAAAAATTCAGTTCAAAACAGAACTCCTGCATTACATTCTGATGAATCCCGTTAGAAGTGAGCAGAGCGGAAGAGTTGTTTTTTCAGAACAATTTGCAATAATTCTTAAAATTATTACTTCTTAAATATAATAACAATATGCTAAATAAAAAAGATTCTTCACTCCGTAAACTCCGTTCAGAATGACAAACTGTGTTTGTTTTATAAAGGTTTGTGAGGACACAAACCTCGGGGTTGGGTTGTCTGTATTTAAAATTATTATTTCATAAATATAATAACAATATGCTAAACTTAAATAGATTACTCACATTTTAATTTTATAGTTCGACATGCTCACTACAGGTTTTCAATGTGTTCGTGAGATCGCTTCGCTAAGTTCTTCACTAATCGTTCAGAATGACAAAAAAGAGTTTGAATGGTAAAAGGAGTTGAGAATGACAAACTGTGTTTATTTTATAAAGGTTTGTGAGGACACAAACCTCGGGGTTGGGTTGTCAGTATTTAAAATTATTATTTCATAAATATAATAACAATGTGCTAAACTTAAATAGATTACTCACATTTTAATTTTATTTTCAATGTGTTCGTGAAATCGCTTCGCTAAGTTCTTCACTAATCGTTCAGAATGACAAAAAAGAGTTTGAATGGTAAAAGGAGTTGAGAATAACAAACTGTGTTTGTTTTATAAAGGTTTGTGAGGACACAAACCTCGGGGTTGGGTTGTAATTCCGAGTTAGCAAGGAATATGTATATATTAAAAAACTGATTTTTAAAAATCACGAGAAATATTATGATAACAGCAATTTTTAATAAACGCATTTTATGGCTAACATTATTCAGCATTGCCATGGGATTGCTCGAATCGTCCATCGTTATTTACTTGCGTGAACATTATTATCCCGATGGTTTTGCATTTCCACTGAAAATTGTTTCAAGAACTGTTGCAATAACAGAGTTTTTTAGAGAATTAGCAACCATAATTATGCTTATGGCAGTTGGATATTTAACGGGAAAAAACTTGAACCAACGGATAGCTTGTTTCATTTTTTCTTTTGCGATTTGGGATATTTTTTATTATGTTTTTCTGTATATTATAATTGGTTGGCCAAGTTCGTTTTTTACTTGGGATGTATTGTTTCTTTTGCCCACAATGTGGACAGGTCCTGTTATTGCTCCTATAATTACTTCGTTAAATATGATTTTACTTGCATTTTCAATTTTATATTTTAATAAAAAAAACGAAAACATAAAACTTTTAAAAAGAGATTGGTTATTACTAACATTCGGTTCTTTAATGGTTATAGCAGGATTTATTCAGGAATTTGTTTTTTATTTGCACAATTATTTTTCGTGGGCTGAAATAATTTTAAAAATGTTTAGTAACATCGTGCTAATTTATTCGATGAAATTTGTTCCACAAAATTTTCCATGGTTAACTTATTGTGTTGGACAGGGGATAATTGTATTTGTTATCATTAAATACATTTATAGAAATTTAAAAAGATAAATGTCATGCTTCGAGTGCCTCAGACTGCAAGAGTTTATTAAAATGAAATTGAGAAAGATGTTATTCATATAAATTAAAATTTATAACTTTACATAAAAAAAATATGAGCAAAATAATAGTTCTTGGTGCCGGCATGGTAGGTAGGGCAATTGCTTTAGACCTTGCTAAAAAACACAATGTTACATCGGCAGATAAAAGCAAAGATGCATTATTAAACTTAAGCAATTCTCAAATTAATATAATTGAAACAGATTTATCGGATTCAAAAAAACTTTCGGAAATAATTAAAGATTTCGATTTGGTAGTTTCTGCAGTTCCGGGTTTTTTAGGTTATAAAACTTTGAACACTATTATAACATCGGGTAAAAATTTTGTTGATATTTCATTTATGCCCGAAGATATTTTGCAATTAGACACATTAGCAAAAAAACATAATGTAACCGGAATTGCCGATATGGGTGTAGCTCCCGGCATGCCTAATTTGATAGCAGGATATTATCATTCGAAAATGAAAATTACTGATTTTGAATACATGGTTGGCGGTTTACCAGAAACTAGAACTTTTCCCTTTGAATATAAAGCACCTTTTTCGCCGGTTGATGTTATTGAAGAATACACCCGTCCCGCCCGTTATGTAGAAAACGGTTTTATGGTTTCGAAACCCGCAATGAGCGATCCCGAACTTTTAGATTTTGATGGAATAGGAACTTTGGAAGCGTTTAATACAGATGGCTTACGTTCTCTTATTTTTACATTAAATGGTGTTCCAAATATGAAAGAAAAAACTCTTCGTTACCCTGGGCATATCCATTTAATTAAAGCATTTATGGAAGCCGGATTTTTTAACAACGAGAAAATAAATGTTAAAGGTCAGGAAATTGTTCCATTCGATTTTACTACTACCCTTTTATTTAAAAAATGGAAACTTAAACCCGACGAACATGAATTTACTGTTATGAGGGTAAAAGTTAAAGGTGAAAAAAACGGACAAGTAACAGAAATTGTTTATGATTTATTTGACAAATATGACGATACCGAAAGAATCTCTTCTATGGCACGTACTACTGGATTTACGGCAACTGCAGGCGCCGAATTGATTCTTCAGGGATTATTTTCCGAAAAAGGTGTTTTTCCACCCGAACTTATTGGCAAAACCGAAAATTGTTTTCACTTTGTTATTGATTATTTGAAAAAAAGAAACGTGATTTATAAAAAATCGTAACAAATAATTCCAATTTGTATTAATTATTTGTTAAATTGTGTGAAACAAAATTGAAAAATTTAAAACATTTAATAATGTTAACATTAATTGTTATAACAATGTTAATATATTTTTAATTTTATTCGGGAATTTGTCAGCAACTCGATAATTTTAAGCCACTTCAATCCCAAGAAAAAATTTCACAAGGCTTTATTCAATTATCATCCGAAAAATATTTGAATAAAGAACAAAAGATTGACAAAAATGAAAGTTATGCAAGAATAATGTTGCGAAAAAAGTATCTTACACCAAGTAATTTTTACATGTAACGTACAATCCTTTGATTATTCTATAATTTTTTGAATAAAAAGATTATAGGCGACTATTAAACCTAAATTTAATTAATCAAAATTGTATTTGTGACTTGAATTCAGCTCTTAAAAGCTGAGTCAATATCATTAATTAAGTCTTTTTCATCTTCAATTCCAACAGAAAATCTAACCAAACCGTCTTTTAGCCCAACTTTTTCGCGTTCACTTTTTGGTATAGAAGCATGAGTCATACTTGCCGGATGGTCAACCAAAGATTCTACGCCACCCAAACTTTCTGCCAATGAAAAAATTTTAAATGATGATATTAATTGTTTTGTTTGCTTAATGTTTAAATCAAACTCTACCGAAACTATTCCTCCAAAACCTTTCATTTGTTTTTTTGCTATGTTATAATTAACATGTTCGGGTAATCCAGGATAAAACACATTTTTAACTTTCGGATGCTTCTGTAAGAATTTTGCAATAGCAAAAGCATTTTTTTCATGTTTTTGCATTCGTACCTCGAGAGTTTTAACGCCTCTGCTAATTAACCATACATCAAAAGGGCTAGGATTTAATCCAATAGATTTTCTTGCAAAATCAAGTTTCTTTTTTAGTTGCAAATTATTAGTAACAACAACTCCACCAATAACATCAGAATGACCACCAAGATATTTAGTAGAACTGTGTAAAACAACATCGGCACCTAATATCAAAGGATTCTGAAAATATGGAGAAGCAAAAGTATTATCAACAACCGACAAAACACCCTGTTTTTTTGCTAATTCAGAAATTGCACTTATATCTGAAATTCTTAATAATGGATTTGTAGGTGATTCGATATAAATAAAATCAGGTTTTAATTTAAAAGATTGTTTTACTGCATCTAAATCTTGAGTATCTATTGTTATAAATTCTACTCCAAATTGCTTAAAAACATTATTAAACAAGCGATATGTTCCACCATATAAATCATCGCCTCCTAAAACCTTGCTTCCTTTTTTAAGTGTTGAAATTAATGCTGTAATTGCAGACAATCCTGAAGCAAACACAGTGGCATATTTTCCATTTTCTAATGAAGCTAAAGTATCTTCTAAATTAGTAAAATTTGGATTACCGGCTCTTGTGTAATCATATCCTTTTGTTTGCCCAGGAGATTCTTGCACATAAGTTGATGTCATGTAAATTGGCGGTGTTATTGCACCCGTTGTTGGATCTGGTTTTTGTCCAACATGAATTGCTTTTGTTGAAAAATGCATATAAAAAAATGTTTATATTTAAAGTTTATAGTTATAAGTTTGAATACTTTGCACACAATAGTCATTGTTTATAGTTTCGGGTTTTTGGTTTTGGTATTTCTAATTTCTAACTTCTAATTTGTTATTTCTATTTTTGAAAGAAGTTAAATGGAATAATTATTATCCTTCATCCATTGGTCGTTGTAAAACTTACTCAAATATTTAACGCCGTTATCTGGAATGATTGTAACAATTACAGCATGCTCTTTTAGAGTTTTTGCAAGTTTTAAAGCTCCCCAAACATTGGCTCCGCCTGTTCCTCCGCCAAATATGCCTTCTTCTATAGCTAACAAACGTGCGGTGCTAAAAGCATCTTGGTCGGTAAATTTATACATATCATCAACAATTGAAAAATCCATGGCTTTAGCAATATGGTCTTCTCCAACTCCTTCAACCTGATATGTACAATTACCATGAACTTCAATTTTGCCTGTTTTAAAATAATCGTAATAGATTGAGCCAACTGGATCGGGCATAACTACTTTCATACTTTTATTTTTTTCTTTTAAATATTTTCCTACACCACTTATTGTTCCTCCTGTGCTACCCGCTGCAACAAAATGAGTTACTTTGCCCTTTGTTTGTTCCCATATTTCGGGACCAGTTGTTAAGTAATGAGCTTCAGGGTTTTTAGGATTATCGTATTGGTTTACACGAAAACTATTTGGAATTTCACTAGCAATTCTGATTGCAGTATTAACATAATGATCTGGCGAATCGGGTGGTGCAGATGTTGGAGTAATAACAATTTTTGCTCCAAGGGCTTTAAGTGAACTTTGTTTTTCGATACTAACTTTATCAGGCATTGTTAAAATTGCTTTATAACCTTTTATTGCTGCAAGCATGGCTATAGCTGCACCTGTATTACCTGAAGTATTTTCTACTATAGTACCTCCTTTTTTTAGCAATCCTTTTGCTTCTGCATCTTCAATAATATACTTTACCATCCTGTCTTTAATGCTTCCACTTGGGTTAAAAAATTCTAATTTAACATAAATTTCAACATTAAAATATGGATTTATTTTTTGCAATTTTATCAATGGAGTATTACCAATTGTATTTAAAAGAATGTTATTTGACATGTATTTTAATATAATCTGCAAAAGTAATGATTTTTTAAACATTAATACTTATCCTGATTTTATTGAAGTTTACTTAATAATTCGATGACTTTTGTGTTAATTTTTCGCAGGAAAACATTATAAACGAATAATAAAAACAGGTTGGAAGCTAAGAGGGTGCGGAGTATTCACTTAGTTTTGTGAATGTGCTAATTTCTGAATAAAACAAGACTTTATGTACAAACACTTATTAAATCGTATAATTTAAATGTGAAAGGTAAACCAACATTGGTGACTATACTTTGAACGGTTTAAATTATTACATTTGATTTTAAGATATAGGGTATAAAGGTATAGGGTATAACCCGCAGAACCCAAGTTCCAAGAATCCAAGCCCCAAATTTCAAGAACCAAGATTTACGCTGCGAGCCATCTTGGGATTTGGAGTTTGGAATTT
>MENF01000221.1 GCA_001769035.1 Bacteroidetes bacterium GWA2_32_17 | reverse complement strand
AAGGAGTTTACTGTAGTAAATGACTGTTTTCAAAACGAGTATAACGAAAAAATCGGACATTATGGACAGACACTAAAAGAACTTCAACCCTAATACTGTAATATCATCAACCTGGTCACAGCTACCTTTCCAATTACTTAAAGCCTCCTCTAAAATAATTTTCTGTTCAATTAATGTTTTAGTGGAAATTTCCTGAATTAATTTTTTAAATCTTTTTGAGAGGAACTTTTTACCAGACTTACCATTAAACTGGTCTTTGTATCCATCTGTAAATAAATAAATAATATCATTTTCTTTTAATTGAATTTGCTTCAAACTAAATTTATCCATCGTTTCATAAATTCCTATAGGCATGCGGTCGGCTTTTAATTCTACCATTACACTGTCATTAATTAAAATCGCAGAATTATTAGCTCCAGAAAATTCCAATATTTTAGTTTCCTTATCAAATACACATAATGATATATCCATTCCGTCTTTTAACTCCAACTCTTTTCCCCTTTGCTTTAATGATTTAATTACTTCTTTTCTTAATTTTTTTAGTATCACAGCAGGATGTGTAATATATTCATTTACGACAATTTCCTTAAGGTAAGTAATACCCAATAAACTCATAAAAGCACCAGGCACACCATGTCCTGTACAATCACCAACTGAAACAATAATTTTATTTTCAACCTCATTTATCCAATAAAAGTCACCACTTACAATATTTCTTGGTTTATATAATATAAAATAATCTTGTACTAAACTTTTAATAAGACTATCTGTTGGCAACATTGACTCCTGAATTTGCAAAGCATATCGAATACTGTCTGTTAATTCTTTTTTTTGCTTTATTATTTCATCTCTTTGCAAAACGGCGTAATTTCGTTGCGATTCAATTTCTTCTCTTTGTTTGCCGATTTCATCTTCGGCTAATTTCATCTTTGTTATATCTGAATCTATTGCTATTATTCTTATTATTTCGCCATCTTCGTTAAATATTGGTGTTAAAGTTGTTTGAGACCATATAACTGTTTTTTGTTTTGTTTCAAATGGAGTTTCGTAAATAACGCTTTTTTTGTTAATTAATAATTTTTCGTAAAATTCTCTAATATTTGAATTAGAACTTACCCCTATAAAATTAGTCCCTCTTTCTTTTTTAAACTCCTCGAGCGTATAACCATATAAACGTGTAAAGCCTTGATTTATCCACTCTATTGTACCTTTAGCATCAGCAATTAAAATTGCATTATCAGTCTCGCGGGCAACTAACGATAATTTTTCTAATTCAAGATTAATACTTTCAAGCATTTCAGTTTGTATTAATAATTCTTCTTTTTGTTGAAGAATTTGTTCGTTTTGCTCCATAATTTCTATGGTTCTTTCCTTAACAATTTGTTCTAATTTCTTTTTAGCTAATTCGTGCCGCTTTGAATTTAGTTTTAACAACAACCAAATAAAACCAATAAAAAACAGGATATATAATATGTATGCCCAAATAGTTCGGTGCCATGGAGGAAGTATAGTAAAACTATAACTTGAGATTTTTGATTCATGTCCAAAAATATTTTTTGATTTTACTCTGAAAATATAATCGCCTTCGCTTAAATTAGTATATTCTTTTTTGGTTTCACTACTATAAGCCGACCAATTACTTTGTTTATGGTCGCCTTCTAAAAAATAACTGTATTCGTTTAATGATTCGTTATCAAATTCCGGTGCCGAAAAATTAAAAACAATATCATTGTATATATACTTTATAATAGGCTTTTGTATTGCTAATTGCTCCAACCCAACATTTACAAATCCATCTATTTTACATTGAAATGCACCGTTAAAAATTATAGAATCACCGTTTAACAACACATTTCTAATTAAAGAATTATTATTATTTAAAATGGCAAAATTATTTTTCCAATTAAACTTGTATAAGTTTTTTGACGAAACAAACCACATTAAGCTATCACCATCACTATAGTATGATTCAATATCGCGTAACCGCTTAAATACTGAAGAATCAACTATCGTTTTTCCATTTTCTTTTATAATCTGTATTAATTGAAGGCGATTGTTTTTTTTTACGAATAAAACCTGAGAATTTCCTATGGTTTTAGCATCAACAAAATCATAATTAAATTTCGAAATGTTTATCCCAAAGATTTTATTCGTTTTTAAGAATTTTTTGGGCTTCATCTGAAATAAATAAATGCCTTTATTGGTCATAAAATGAAGCGAATTTTCAACAATGTTAATACCATTAAAAGTGAGTTCTTTTATTTCAGGATTTTTTTTCTCTGTAAAAAAGAAAGGCTCAAATTTTATTTCATTGTTAATTGTTTTTATTTTAATTAATACAGGATTATTATCAACTACACACCATAACTCATTACTATTAACCTGAATTAAATTAGAAGGTGTTCCCGCAAAGGAAATTAAACTTTTACTCTCGTTCCACTTTCCGTTTATATATTCAAGTAGATATATATCATTACCATCGGGCACATAAATCTTAGCAGAATCAAAAGGAGATTGATATAACCCAAATGAAAATAATTGGCTTATATTTCTGACTTCTTTCCCTTTTATCTGCCATATTCCATTAGTTGCAGTAGCCAGAAAAATATTTTGTTCGTTTATTTTAAAATTCTTCAAATCGAATACCTGAATGGCATTTCTACCTGCTAATTCTTCAACAGGATAAAACAAACCATTTTCTAAATATTGTAAACCTAAATTTGAACTGGCATAAATTCTATTCTCATAGCGAATTACATTGTAAATACTTCCTACTAAACCCGTTTTCTCATTCCAAAGACTTACCGGATAATGTGCCTCAATTCGCGAAATACCATAAGTTAATGCAGCCCATAGACCACCTTGTCTGTCCTGAAAAAGATAATGAACCGTTTGGCTTTGCAAGCCATTACCTTTATAGATATGTTGAAGAATATTGCCCCTTTTATCAATAATAACAATTCCACTCCGTATTGTGGCAAGAGCATAACGCCCATCATTTAAGACAGTTGCATTATATAATTGATTTTCTGCTAAAAAAGCTTCCAATATTTTTATAGCATCGTGGTTAAAATATTTCTTCGACAATATTTCTTCCTTGTTCTTTGTCAGTGGGTCATAAACAAATAATCCTTCGGGCATTGAACCGATAAAGATTTTATTGCCAGGATACGGGAGCATAAACCAGGTTCTGATTTTAGCTCCTTCTTCTACCAATTCTATATTTTCTTTACATAATTTGGAAAGACCTTTTTTTCTTTGATATGTATAAACATCATTTTTATTTTTAAATAAAAGGAAAAAACTTGTTTCTGCTTTAAATACTTCGATGTCAGCAGGCGTTGGCTTTTGGTTTGTTGGATAATATCTGAAAATATAATTCGAGCAGCCAAAATACACACAATCATCTGTAACTATTGTTTCCCAAACATCTTCGAACTTGCGGAGATTAGAATCAAGACAATCGCTTATTGAGATATAAGTTAAAGAACCAATTGAATCAGGTTCAAGATATCCAAAATTATTATTTGAACCTACATAAATTCGACCTTTTTTGTCAATATAAAGCGAACGAACTACTTGTTTTTTGGGAGTATAAATTTTGCGCCATGTAGTGCCATCAAATTCCAAAACACAATCGGAAGCACCAAAATACATCAAACCTCTTTTGTCTTGGATAACTGTCCATATTTGTGGCTCAGCATTAAATAAATCGGGGGAATAATTCGTAATTAATGGCGTGCCGTTTTCCTGAGCAGTTGATTTTAAAACTATTAAAAATAAAATAAATAAAATTATACGTAACATCCGATAAGTTTAATGAATTCTTTATAAAAAGAAAAATTTTTCAAAAATAGTATTAAAAAAAATTATTTGGAGCATAAACATCAATTTTTTTCTTGAACAATTATATCAAAGGAAGCATTTACGATTTGGAGGTCACAAATTGTAACCTCCAAATCTGATGTAATGGGGTTATGTTATGCACTTTTTTGAACAATGAACAATGAACTTTTTTAAACAATGAACAATGAACTTTTTTGAATATTAACAGAGTTAGAAAGGTAAAAACACAAATTATTCCCTTTTGATTATATATCATTAATTGGTATTAATAATAATTATTGCATTTTATTTTTTTACTTTTACAACATATAAATTTCATTAATTTAAAATGCAATCCAATTTCAAACTTCCATTTTCCGAATTTGAAACAAAACGGTTACTTTTAATAAAATATAGTGCCCGGTTTGCACACGATTCGTTTTTGCTGTACAATGACGAAGAAGTTATGAAATGGGCTGGTCCCGATACTCACAAATCAATTGACGATACTCTTTTGTTTATAAAATCAGTTACCGAGGCAAGTGCCGATGGAAAAATTATATTTTGGGCTGTTCAACTTAAAGAAAATAATAAAGTTATAGGCGACATTTCGCTTCAGCCCGATAATAAACATAAATTTGCATCGGCAGGAACATTTTTATCAAAAGAATATTGGCAAAAGGGAATAATGACCGAAGCTATGCAGCCAGTTCTTTGGTTTGCATTTAACAAATTAGAACTTAACAGAATTGAGGCACAAATTTATTTGGAACATATTGCATCAATAAAACTTTATCAAAAACTTGGATTTAAAAAAGAAGGAATACTCCGGCAAAATTTTTTAATAAACGGAACGTTTAAAAATTCTATAATGTATTCATTATTAAAAAAAGAATGTAAATTGATAAACAATTGGAAAGAATTAAAATCTATATGAAATGGATGATTGTAAAAACAAGATTTAAAAGATTGATAAAACAAGATTGAAGAAAAACCTGCAAACAGTGAACAATAATAACAATGGTCACACAATTGTTTTCTAACTGCATTACAAATGCTGACAATGGTATGACTATTGAATGACAGTGAGTTTTTTTGATCAGTAAACAGTGAACAGTAAACAGTAAACAGTAAACAGTGAACATAGAACTTTTTTGAACAGTGAACAAACTCTAAACTAATAAAAAATAAACAGATGAAAATTATAACATTTCTTTTACTTATAACAACGTACAACTTATCATTTTCTCAAGAAGATAGTTTGCGTGCACACGTAAACAGAATGATTTTGCCCGATAACAAAGTTGAATCGTATATTGATGTAAACGACAGCGTTGATTTTTTTATTGATGCTTTTGAAAAAAGATTCGGTGAAGTTGAAGAACAAAATGGAGTTTACAATTGGAGTGATGTTGAAATTGATAGTATTGGTAAAAACTTGAAAATAAAACTGTTACATGGTATTTGGATAACTAAAAAGAATGAAATAACATTTAGCCCAATATCCCCCGAAAAAGTGAAAAAATTAAAAAGTAACGAAAAACGAGGCGTTAGAATTCGTGTTTTCTTAAAAGATGGGAAAGATGCACTTATTAGTAAAGCAAACGAAATTATTTTAATGCAAATTATTGAAACATTACTCAATAACCCCACTAACACTCAAAATGAATAGTAACTGCAAAACTATCTTCTAATTTCTAACTCCTAACTTCTAATATCTCATCAAAAAATTACCTACAAATATTCCAAAATAATTTCCTAACACGTAACCTAAACAACCAACAAGCATTGCAGGAACTATAAGTGTTGTCCATCCTTTTGCAATTGCCATTGCAGCAGCAGTTGTTGGTCCGCCAATATTTGCATTTGATGCCATTACAACCTCCTCAATTTTAAATCGAAATATTCTTCCAAATAGTAACGTAACAAGTAAATTTACAATAACTATAATTGCACAGAAAACAAGTAATAATGGTGATTTTTCAACAATTAAAGAAACAGAGGCAGGAATACCAATAACAACAAAGAAAATTTGAATAATAAAAGCACCTATTTCCTGCGAGCCACCTAAATTTTCAAAGAATTTCGAGAAATATGACGCCAACAATATAGTTATTGTAGTAAGTACCATATATTTATTACCTAAAAGTTCTCTTATAAAAGATAAGCTAATATTCGAAGCCGGTATTACTGAATTAAAATAATCGGCAATTACCTGCGAAATAAAAACAATAGCAAGCGACGAAGCTATGCAAATTGCAATATCTTTTAGCGAAATTTCTTTCGCTTTCCAGAAGTCAGCCGAAAAATTATTTTCACTATTGTTTTTTACAACAGTTTTTTGTTTAAGAAATTTTAAAATAAATGCCATTGAAGGTAACGCAATAAGCAAAAGAAAATAAACTGCCATTATAAGATTATCGGAAACTACAGCAGCCGAAACTAGTTCACCTGGGACATTAAAAGATTCCGACATAGCTGCAAAATTTACGCTGCCACCAATATACGAACCAGCCATCATTGCCGAAACTTTGTAAAGTAATGGGATAAAGTCTTTTAAAATAAAAAAAGCTACAAATACGCCTGTTAAAGTTCCCAACGATGAAAGTAAAAACAATATAACTAATCTTCCGCTTTCTTTCCATATTTTTTTAATATTTGCCTTAAAAAGCAACAAAGGAATTGCCATAGGAACTATAAACGACCATACATCATCATATACTTTCGATTCGGTTGGAATAATATTAAAATTTGAAAACAAGGCAGCTATTACCATAGCTAACACACAACCTGTAATTTTTGATGCCCATTTATATTTTTGCTCTAAAAAAATACTGATTGCAGCAACACCTGTTATTATAGTCCACAATGCTATCGAATTATCAGGATTAATTAATACTGCCATAATTTTATAAAATCAAATTGTTTTTGCAAAAGTATTTTTTATTATTAATTTTTTTAAAATTTTATTTTAAACAATAAATATTTTATCTTGCAAAAAATTAAATTATCAATTAAAATTATTTTTATGAAAACTACGTGCATGTTGTTATTGTCTATTTTATTAATAGATTTTTCGGGTGTTTCGCAAAACAAACTACCTATGAAAAAAATTTCACTGTTTAAAAATTCTACTTGTCTTGTCAGCAAAGAAGGACAGCTAAAATCGAAAGATGGAAAGTTTGTTTTGCCTATTCCATCAACTGCCTTATACGGAACTTATTGGATTGGCTCTGCAAAAGAAAACATGCTTAAAAGTGTTATTTTTAAAAGCGACACTCTTAAAACTTCAACAAAAGCTAAGTATATTGACCAATTAATTAGAGCAAATGTTGGCAAAGATGCTGTACTAATATTGCAAACCGGCGAAAAAACAGATAAAAGCATTTCCGGAAAAATATTGGCATATATTCCCGAATCAGGATTAGTAAAAATTAAAGACGATAACGGAAAAATCACATTTATTTCGTATTTAAAAGTTGAATATATTACATTTTCAACCGATAACTCGGAATATACAAATGACAGCATTGCACGCACTGCTACTTTAAAATTTGAAAAAAATAGTGAAAGCGTTTCACTTCAGGAATATTATCTTCAACAAGGAATGACATGGATACCATCATATTTCCTTAAAATACAGAACGAAAAAGAAGCCCGTTTAGAGATGAAAGCCACTATTGAAAATTATGCCGAAGAAATTAGTGATGTTGAAACAGAAGTTGTTGTTGGCTCGCCTCAACTTTATTATGGCTTATTGTTAGACCCAATTTCTTATGATTATATGGCACAGCCAACTTCAACTACAAGATCTCAATTCGACAGAAACGATAATTACATGTTAAGCAATGCAATGCAGCAGGTTCAAACTACCGGTGGATATGCAGCGGGAGATCAAGCTCCTGCATATTTCGAAGCAAATTATGAAACCGAAGGCGAAAAAAATAACGATTTGTATTATTATAACCTTGGAAAAATTAGCTTACCAAAAAACTCTAAAGGAATTTTTCCGGTTTTTTCTTCAGTTTTAGGTTATAAAGATATTTACAAAGCAGATATTTCCGACAAAGTAAATTTTGCTTCAACAATGTATTGTAACAGCAACGACGATTATTGCGATGTCTTTCATTCAATTGAATTAAAAAACTTTACTAATTTTCCTTTTACTACTGCTCCTGTAATGGTTTTAACCGACAAAGGACAATTTATGGCTCAAGACCAGTTTAAATATACTCCAACAGGTGCAGTTTCAATTATTAAATTATCAAAGGCAATAGATGTTGTTATGAAAAATAATGAAGAAGAAGTTTCGAGAATCGAAAATTTTAAGAAAATTGGTAAAACAACATATCACAAAGTATTATTAAAAGGTACAATAACAATAGAAAATTTACAGCCAAAACAAGTAATAATTGATATAGTTAAACACGTTAATGGCAACGTTACCAATGACGGAGCAAGCAAAGTAAAAAAACAAAAATCTTATAATTCAGTAAACCCGTATTCCGATTTAAACTGGCAAGTAACATTAAACAGTGGCGAAAAGAAAACATTAAGTTACGAATACGAAGTATTGTTTGCACCTTATCCATACTAAAAACTTAAACAAATTAAAAATTTGCTTCATTGCTAAATTGTTAAATTGTTTGTTTGACATTGAACATTTATTTTCAAAAGAACAAACAATGGCAAATGCTCAATTTACAATGAACAACTAAAAAAAGAACTACTGAAGGTGGAATTTAAAAGGCATAGTTCGGCATTCAGCAGTGGGCAGTGAACAATGAACGTAGAACAATGAACTTTTTTGAACAATAAACAGTCGGCAGTCAGCAATTGTATGACTATGAATGACAACTGTATGACCATATATAACTTATTACTTTCTTATTAAAACTAATGTCCCCTTTAAAAATATATAAAGCCTCGGCTGGCTCAGGAAAAACCTATAAGTTAACTTACGAATATTTAAGGTTAGTTGTTAAGAATCCTTATTTATATCGAAATATTTTAGCTGTAACTTTTACTAACAAAGCAACCGACGAAATGAAAGAAAGAATTTTAACAGAGCTTTTTATACTTTCGTCAAATAAAGAATCCGACCATTTAAAATCGCTGATGTCTGAATTAAAAATTAGTGAAGATGTAGTTCGTAACAATGCACTAAAAGCATTTAATTTAATCCTTCATAATTACTCTGATTTTTCTGTTTCGACTATTGATAGTTTTTTTCAAAAAATTTTCAGAGCTTTTTTATTTGAACTCGACATTAAATTTAATTTCGATTTGTTGCTTGACAACAAAGAAGTTTTAACCGAAGCTGTAAAACAATTTATTGATTCATTAGAACTTGAGCAACCTACTACAAATTGGTTAATTAAATTAATTACTAATAAAATCGAAAACGAAAAAAGTTACAATACCGAAGAAGATTTAATAAAACTAAGTGAAGAAATATTTAAAGAAAAATTTATTGTATATCAGGATGAACTTTTCAAAAAAATTAACGATAAAGAATTTTTAAATTCATTTACAGGTAAACTATTAAAAATAAGAAATAATTTTATAGATTTTATTAAAGAAAAAGCAAAAGTTATATTAAATAAAATAAATAATTCCAGCTTTAGCATTGATGATTTTGTTGGTGGCTCAAGAGGTTTTGTTCCTTTTTTAAATAAATTATCTGATATTAAAAATGATGTGAATTTTGTTGACACAATATATACATCATCGTTCTTTAATTATAATAATATTGCAAATGGTGAAGGTAAATGGTTTTCAAGTTCAACAAAAAGAAAACCGGAAGTTGAGAGTTTTTGCGAATCAAACATCAAACAATTACTTATAGATTTATTCGATTATATCGAAAAAAATAAATTCGAATTTGTTACTTCAAAACTTATTCTTAAAAACCTGTACAATTTAGGTTTGTTATCCGAAATTGCCCGTGAAACAAAAGAATATACAAACAAAAACGGTTACTTCTTACTTTCTGAAATACCAAAATTTTTATCACAAATTATTGGTAACGATGGCGCTTCGTTTGTTTACGAAAAAACCGGAACACATTACAAACATTTTATGCTCGACGAATTTCAGGACACATCGGAACTCCAGTATAAAAACTTTTTACCGCTTATCGAAAATTCGCTTGCTCAGGGATTCGATAATTTAGTTGTTGGCGATGTAAAACAATCAATTTATCGCTGGCGTAACAGCAACTGGCAATTATTATCCAACAAAGTACAAGAAGATACAAAAAGATTTTTACCAGAAACAATTACTCTCGGCGAAAATTACAGAAGTAAGCCAAATATAATTGACTTTAATAATGCTCTGTATTCTTTGTTAACGAAAATCTCATCAAATTTGATTGAAGATGAAAATGGTAAAATGCGAATTTGTGAATTATATAAAGGACATCACCAAAACATACCAAAAAAGAAATATAATAACAATGGTTACATAAAAATAAGTTTTATTGATAAAATTGAATTTAATGAAACTGTTTTATCCAAATGGCTAACAAACACTGTGTTTGAGATGTGGAATAAAGGAATAAAAGACATTGCAATTCTTATTAGAAACAATAAAGATATTCCGGAAGTTTTTTCAACTTTATTTGATTTTAAAAATGCAGAAGGTGAGCACCCATGTAAAGATTTTCGTATTATTTCAGGAGAATCGTTATTATTAACGGCTTCAGGTGTTATAAATTTTTTAATTTCATTAATAAAATATACTGTAAATCCTGCCGATGAAATTAATAAAGCACTTTTGCTGAATGAATATAATATGTATTTAACAAATAACACCGAAAATCAGGACACATGGTTTAATAATATTTCTGAGAATATGAAAATTATTACATCACAGGAGTTTACAGAAGCAATGAACTTACCACTTTACGAAATGGTTGAACATTTTATAAGCATTTTCGGTTTGTATTCGAAAGAAGAAGAAATTCCTTTTATACTAAACTTTTTAGACTGTATAAGAAACTTCTCATCGAAACCATTATCAAGTCAACGAAATTTTATTGAATGGTGGAACGAAAATAGTTACAAAAAAAATGTTTCGATGAATGATGAAAAGGAAGCTGTAAAAGTTGTAACAATACACAAATCAAAAGGGATGCAGTACGAAGCAGTTGTTATACCATATCCCAGTTGGGGAATGTTACCTTCAAAAGAAAATATTATTTGGTGTAATTGCAAAAAAGAGCCTTTTAACGGATTGCCGGTTTTCCCAATAATTTACAACAAAGAAATGCAATATTCTTTTTTTGCCGAAAACTATTTCGAAGAGTCGTTGCTTTCTATTGTTGACAATTTAAATTTATTATATGTAGCAACAACAAGGGCAAAATCAATTTTGCAAATTGCCTGCCCTACGGGTGAAAGAACCAAAACTACTTATATTTATAATTTAATTAATGACAGCATTTTTAATCCTCCTGAAATAAAATCTGATAAAAAACTCATTAAATTAAATTCATTTTATAATTCAGATAATCAAACACTTGAAATAGGTACATTAGGCGATATTTCAATTGAAATTAATCCTGTTCAATTAAAAATAAATATTGCGACACCAAAAATTTTCAACTCATTTAACAAAGATATACTGATTTCCGATAATACTTTTGGAACAATTAGCAAAGAAACTGACAATAAAATTAAATACGGCATATTGTTACATGATATTTTATCTTTAATTAAAAATAAAGATGAAGCTGAAAATACTTTACAACGCTTTTGCAATACCGAAAAAATTTCGATTGAAGAACAAAAGCAACTTTCAGAAATCATTAATAATATTTTAAATATACCAAATGTAATTGATTGGTTTAAACCCGATAATATTGTTATTACCGAAAGAGGAATTATCGAAAAAAGTGGGAAAATATACCGTCCCGACCGTGTTATAATAAATAACAATAAAGTAACTGTAATTGATTACAAAACCGGTCAAATAGAAATCCAAAAACACAAAGAACAAATAACAAAATACATTAATTTATTAAAGGAAATGAATTACAACAACATAGAAGGATGGTTGTTATACACTGATTTAATGAAGACCGAAAAAGTATTTTGCTAATAGGGTAAACGTCATGGCAGGCTTTACCCGCCATCTTCCTTGTGTAAAAGTCATGACGGGCTTTACCCGCCATCTTCCTTGTGTAAACGTCATGACGGGCTTGACCCGCCATCTTCCTTGTGTAAACGTCATGGCGGGCTTGACCCGCCATCTCCTTCAAAAGGAATTGTTCCGAAGTACTGAATTTCCGAAGCCTCGGAACTTATGTAACAAGCCATCAATAACTATAGTAAATCATGGCTAAAGCCGGTTGTTCTGTTGTTTTCAATAACCCCGAACCTTAAGGTCGGGGTTAATAAATACGAAAAATTACTGGCTTTAGCCCTGATTTATTGCTATTTTTTTATTAAAAAACTATTGTAATTTTGCAGGTGAGTAGTTACAAAAATTAAATATGCTTAAAAAATTGTGTATTATTTTTTTCTTTATTTTTAATACACTTTATTTATTTTCGCAGGATACAACATTTAATAAATTTTCTGTTGGATTTAATAAACGATATGGATTTATTATTCCACATCGCTCATCATTGGTTTACATAACAGAAGACCACGTAAAATCATGGGATATAACATTATCGTATCGTACCAACGGTAATAAACCTTGGCATGCATTATATAGAACACCTGAGCTTGGAATTGGATTTTATCACGCTAATCTCGGAAATCCAAATTATCTTGGCAAAGTATCAGCAATTTATGGGTATATTGTTATTACAATAAAGAAATATAAAATTATTGATTTTTCATATAATATTGGAACAGGTGTAGCTCTGCTATCAAATCATTTTAATTATATTGATAATATTTATAATATTGCAATTGGCTCACAGGCAAATGCTTATATTGATTTTGGTTTATCGGCAAAATTTAAAATCTTAAATAATTTAAGTGTTTCTTCAGGTTTGCAATATACCCATTATTCAAACGGAGCATGGCGAAAACCAAATCTGGGATTTAATATTCCATCAGTTAATTTAAAATTATTTTATTCTTTTTACAAATTACACGAACCCGAAAAACCTAAAGTGGAAGACTTAAAATCAAATTTTATAAAGAAAAATGAATATAGTGTAACAATTAGCAAAGGAGTTCGCGAAAACGCACCGCCAAATGGTGAAAAATTTTATCCAACTGCAATTTGTTTAAAAGCCGAAAGATTGGTAACATTACGAAGAAAAATAGGCACAGGATTAGATGTTTTTTACGACCCTTCACTAAAATCAAGAATTGAAGATGATAGTATTACTTTTAAAAATATTTATAATTTTCGTTCGGGCATTCATTTATCGCACGATTTAGTTTTCAACAAAGTATCAATAACAATGCAGGCAGGCGTTTACTTTTTTACTAAAGCTAAAGATGACGGTTTAATATATAGTCGTTTTGGTTTGCGTGCAAAAATCTGGAAAAACCTAATCACATCGCTTACTTTAAAAACTCATTTTGTAAAAGCCGATGTTATTGAATGGGGCATTGGTTATAGTTTTAATAAATAGTTTGTTATTTGGCAATTAACAAATAAAACATTAATATTATTGTTTGCATTTTTAATAATTATTTTTATAAATTTGCAGAAGTAATTATT
>MENF01000220.1 GCA_001769035.1 Bacteroidetes bacterium GWA2_32_17 | reverse complement strand
TGAAAATAAAAATTGGTATCCAACAGGGTTAATATAGAAAATTATAATAAGTAAAAAGAAAAAATGACTATGAGATTTTATGGTTTGAATAGTAAACACGCTGTAAGCACACAATGAAAAAAATCATTCACCCCGTTGGATATTCCATTTTTATTGTATAACGGCTATTCAACATAATTATCCTACGGGGTAAATAATTTTTTTTAACTTTGCGGGCTTAAAACTTTGCGGGCATTGCGTCTTTGCGTGAATAATATTTGCGGGAAATATGATACGAACTTAACAAAAAATTATATTAATTTTGACACTGATTAGTGGTTACCATTTATTTAAAATTGTTTAAAATCCTTTGTTTATCCTCATTCTCTTTATCGTTCTTATGATACAGTTCCACAAAAATTATTTTTTCTTCTTCTTGAAAGTGAGCATAAATTAATCGTAAACCTGAATTTACACCACGACCTTTTAAAGCTTTACAAGCAATCTTTTTTACTTTGATTACACACGTTTCCAATCCCAAATTATTAATACGAAAACTAAACGGTGGTCTTTCTTCAGGCTTTTTTTTCAAGATAGTTTTTACCTCCGCCAAATCATCGTTCAGTGAACGATATTTTTTCAGAAGTTGTTTCAAATCTTTTTCAAACTCTTTGAGTGTATCAAATTCCATTTTTAATTTTCCTTTTCGTTATACACTCTTACAGAATAAGGTTGTTCTCTATAAAAAGCTAATTCGTAACTAATATCTTTCCCTTCATCTGTTACCTCCCATGGTAAATCTTTATGTGAATAATTACTTATAGCAGTAGCTGACCAATCGCTCATTTGCTCAATTACTTTGTCAATTACTTCTTTTTCACTTGCTCTCAATTCCGTTAAATCTGCTTTCACAAGCGGAATATAACGAGTTTGCATTGTATCAAAATATTCTGTCTTTATTCTTTGAATCTGTTTACTTTTCATCATTTGACCGATTATAGTATCTATTTTTTGCGGAACAGGTCCGTAAGGTAACTTGCGATATTTAGCACCTGTTAAATGTTCTTCATACAATTCGTAGTAATTGAAATCGGAAAAATACAACAGTTTGTAAAGGACAGTTTCACCAACATTTGGTTTGCCTGCGCATCGTTCTAAAATATAAAGCAATACATTCTTAAACTTATTGACCTTCAAAGTTGGGACAGAAATACGTTCATCTGATTTTTTTGTTTTTGCTTCGACCATACCTTCAACATCTTGGTTGACTGAAAAGTTTTTAGACATAAAATCATCTAAAGAAAAACCTAAGACCATTGACAACATTTGCAATTCAAGAACATCAACACTTCTGTTTCCTAACTCTATCTGAGCCAAAGACGGTCTGGACATTTTGATACTTTTAGCCAAATCTTCCTGAGACAACCCCTTCATTTTACGAAGTTCAGTTATCCTTTGACCAATTTTCTTTTGTGACAGTTTTATGTTCATATCAGTTTTTGTTTTACTATTCAATGATACAAAGATAGGCATTGTTTCAATATAAAACAAATAATTGTTCTATTATTTATCAACAAATAATTCCAACGCTTATTTGCAGGCACATTTCCTTTTTTTCAAGCACACTATTCTCAATAAAAAAGTAAAAGAGCCAGCAAATCTCAACCCAAGAAAAATTGTATTAATAAAATCTTCCTATCTTCAAAAAAAAAAATTAACATCATCGCATATTCCAACGACAAACAATAGGGAAATGTATGCGACAGAAACATTTAGGACATTTTATAACTTGACAGAATAATGCAATCTAATGACAAAAACAACCGAAAAGAAATTTTATCTTTGAAAAAAATATTCTCAATAAAATATGACCATATTTCAAAAACTTGAAAAATTTGTTTCAGATGTTTTCAAAACGACTTTGGAAATATTCCTTGAAGCCCTGAAACTAAGCCCGAATGCACAAGGATATGTGAGCGGTTCAATCAGCGAACTTCTTTTAAAGAAAAGTATAGAAGAACTGGGATTTGAAGTAAAACGGATTCGGGAAAAATGGGAAGGAAAAAAACACCCGCAACATCACGGTGACTTTTATTTCCGTAAAAACCAAAAAAAATTTTGGTTCGTTTTGGAATCAAAAGGAGTAAAATCTAACACCGAGCATTGGAACAAACTTTACAATTATCCGAAACTCAAAAAAATTCTCTTTGACTATCAGGAAATAATACATTGGATTGATAAAGACAAAGACATTGAACCGCAAATTGAAAAATGGATTGCTGAAAATCTGCCTGATATGGTTAATTCCCCTACCCTTTATTCGTATGAGGAAATTCAAGAGTATTTAAAAACACCACCAGTAAAAGAAACGGACAAATTACGTGCAATGAAAGAACTTGCAAATTTTACGAGGGATGAAATTGATAAGATGATTAAAGATAGATTAGCTTATTTGATGAACAAAGTTAGAGTACTTGACACCCACTTTATATCAGGTGCTGGAGGTGGAGAAAGAACACAAGCCACACCAAGAAAAGATGAATTCAATTTAATTTCAGTTGACATATTCTTACGATTTAACGAGCATAAATTTTTGTTTGCAAACCCGAATCACCTTGATTCATCAGGTAAAGATGCGAATCACTTGCAACAAAATTATATTATGGGTTTTGTATTTCCACAAGCGGACGGCACTTGTCGTTTAGACTTAACAGACGAATGGAATGTGAATTTTAATGAAGTATGCGAAACCCTTTCTCCCGCTGATGCAGTTGAAGAAATTGATATGCAAATTGACAACAGAAATGTAATTGTTGAATAAATTTTCTTGTTTTTACACAAATGTGTGTTATCTTTGCCACAAATGTGTAAAACTATGAATCCATTATTTGACATCCAGCTTTCAAAAGAAGATAATCTTCTAAAAAGATTTGAAGAAATTCACGACTATATTTATGCAAACGATGGTTTGTCTCCTCAGCAAACCTTAGAAGAGTTTGTAAAAATATTGTTCATCAAAATATTCGATGAAAACGAGAATAGTAACAAGTTTACAATTTCTGCTGAAGAGTGGAATCTTCTCAAATCAGGTAAAATAAATCAATCATTAACTGAAAGAATTTCAAACTTGTTTGAACATACCAAGCAAGCATATACAGACATTTTTGATAGTGATGATAGAATTAAACTAACCCCAATCGCATTAGGTTTTACGGTAAATAAACTACAAAACATATCCTTATTAAACTCGTCCCAAGATGCCAAAGGATTAGCATTCCAAAAATTTCTATCTCATCATGAAAAAGATGGTAGGGGACAGTTTTTTACACCTGAACCCGTAATTGATTTTTGTGTAGAAATGATGCAACCAAAACCTGATGAAACAATAATTGACCCTGCATGTGGCAGTGGTGGTTTTTTAATGTCAGCTTTAAAATTCCTTCAAAAAAATAATTTAGAACTTAATACTTCAAAATCAGTTTCGAGCCATCTTTTTGGTTTAGATATTAATAAAAGTATTGCAAGAATTGCTAAGATGAAATTACTATTGGAGTCCAATGGTAAAACAAATGTTATTTGCACAAATTCATTGGAAGATTTGGACAGTATAAAACTTTCCGTTTCACAAAAGGATGGTTTTAATATTGTACTTACTAATCCACCATTTGGTGCGAAAATCACAAATACTTCAACACTTTCAAAATTTGATTTAGGGCATAAATGGTCTAATTATGATAAAGAATATCATAAAACAAAAGTTGTTTACCCAAATCAAAATGCTGAAATATTGTTTATTGAAAGATGTATTCAGCTTTTAAAAGAAGGGGGCAGAATGGCGATTGTATTACCAAATGGGAATTTTGAAAATCCTTCTTTAGAATATTTGCGATACTATATTAAATTAAAAACAAAAATCTTAGCGATTGTCAACCTTCCGCAAGAAACTTTTATTCCTTTTGGTACAGGAGTAAAAACATCACTTTTATTTTTAGAAAAAGACACACCGAATTTAAATAAACAATATCCGATTTTCTTTGGTAGAGTTACTAAGTTAGGTTATCATGGCAATAAAAATGGTACTCCGTTGTATCAAAAGGACAAGTATGGTCAAACGATAAAAGACTCATCGGGTCAACCAATATTAGAAGAAGATTTCAGTGTAATTGTAGAAGATTACAAAAAATTTCAAAACGGAAATGTGATTGAAAGTGATAATGCGTTTTCAATTAATTATAATGAATTAAATGGCAGATTTGACTTTGATTTTTATTCGCCTGAAAACAGAAAACTGTTTTCAAATTTGGACAATGTTAAAACTGTTCGCTTGGGTGATATTTGTGATATTGTAAAAATAAAAAGCAAAAAACTTAAAGACCATAACTCGACAGTTGAATATGTTGAACTTTCAGACATTAATACTCATTCATACGAAATTATAAATTCAACGACTTATCAAGTTCATGAATTACCCAGCAGGGCAAGTTATGAATTGCAGGAAGGAGATATAATTACTGCAATTGCAGGAAATTCTATTGGTACAAGAAAACATGCAACGGCATTAGTTACAAAAGATTTTGAAGGTAACATTTGTACTAATGGTTTTAGAGTATTAAGAAATTTTAAAATAGATAGCTATTATTTGCTGTACTTTCTAAAATCCGAAGTGTTTTTAAAGCAAATGTTTATGTATCGTACAGGAGCTGCAATTCCAAATGTTTCTGATAACGACTTATCTAATATTATTATTCATTTGCCTAATGACAATTATATTGATGAAATAAGTAAGAAAATGATGAAAGCTTTTGAACTAAGGCAAGAATCAAGAAATCAGATTGAAAGCATTCATCTTGAGCTTGCATAGCCAACGCTTCGTAGTCAAGCACATTGGCTGGTCGCACAATTCCAACGCACGACCAAAACCAGCCAAAGAGCTTGCCTACCCAAACGCACGGAAGACAGAAACAGGGTAGCAAATTGAAAAGTAAAATGACTGAAAACAAAGAACACCAGGCGGTAACAAAGGCTATATACAATAAGGGTTTCAGTGGTAATTCAAGCATTCTGCCCCGCTCAAACTTCGGTGTCGGTGGACAGGAAAGTAGCCCGCAATCCCTTACTGCACATAGTTTCAAACGTTACCGCTAATAAGTACAAAGACCGTAACCCTGACAATTTTAAGCAAACGACTGATTTTTTTTCAGTTTTACAATTCTGTAACAAATTGCTTAAACATTGCATAGTCTGACTCATAAAAAATATTTTTCCCCCGACACAAAAACTCATTGCTTTTTTACAGTTAAGAGTTTTGTTCAAATTAAAACATTTAAAAATAGTTAAAACCCTAAAAATTGCAATTCTAAAAACTATATTTGCAAATATTTTTTTTAAATGTCTAAAATATTATATTTTATTTTAATTTTATTTTCTATTATCTCATGTAATTCAGATAGTTACACAACGGATAGTTCCGGGATGAAATATAAATTTTTTATCGAAAATGAAAACAATAAAGTACCTGTTAAAAACGATATTTTAGTTTTACAAATGCAATATAAAACCGAAAACGACTCAATTTTATTCGATACAAAAGAATTAAACGGACAACCATTCAGAATGCGTTATAACGGTTTATCTAAAAATGGTGGAACAGTTGATGATTGCTTTGCATTAATGCACGAAGGCGATAGTGCCCAGTTTATTGTTGATGCCGAGAAGTTTTATATTTATACAAAAAAAACTGAAGTTCCTTCATTTATAAAAAAAGGAAGCAAATTAAAATTTAATATTAAACTTGTCGAAATTTTTAGCTACGAAAAATATTTAGAAGAAAAGAAAGCAGGGCAGGTTGTTACTGCTCAGGAAGAACTAAAACTTCTCGAATCGTATTTGCAAAATGCAAATATAACTCTTAAACCTACAAATAGCGGATTATATTATATTGAAACAAAAGTTGGAGCTGGAGCTAAACCAAAATCAGGACAAAAAGTTGTTATTAATTATACCGGCACTTTTGTAAATGGTGAAATTTTCGATTCAACATTAAAACGTGGCGAACCATTTGAATTTGAACTTGGAAAAAACGAAGTTATACAAGGACTCGAAGAAGGAATTTGCATGCTCAAAAAAGGAGGCAAAGCAACATTAATAATTCCTTCACATATTGCTTATGGCGACCAAAAATATAAAATGATACCAGCTTTCTCAACATTAATTTTTGAAGTAGAACTAATTAATATTATATGAACTTGTTTTGAAAAGGGAATGCTCATATTTAAGGTTGAGGTTGAGGAATGAGATTGGGAAAACAAGATTGGGAAAACAAGATTGAGAAGAAAGATTGAAAGGATTGAAAAAACAAGATTGAATAGATTGAGAAGACAAGATTGGAGAACGTCTTCATCAATCCTATCAATCTTCTTCAATCTACATCAATCTTAAAAATATAATAAATTGAGTATCAGTAAACTATAAAATATAAACACATGAAAATTAAATTTTTTTTTATTGCACTTTTATCGTTTAATCTTATAACATTTAACATTATGAGTCAAACCAAAGATTATAAAACAACACCATCGGGGTTAAAATACATTATCCATGAAAAAGGAAAAGGGAAACAACCCGTTTCAGGCGAAAAAGTTTCTGTTAATTATGAAGGAAGATTAATGAATGATAGTATTTTCGACAGCTCTTATGGTCGTAACCAGCCATTTACATTTGCGTTGGGACAAGGTCAGGTAATAAAAGGATGGGACGAAGGTATTGCTTTATTAAACGAAGGCGATTCAGCTACTTTTATTATTCCTCCCGATTTAGGTTATGGTAGTCAAATAAAAGGACCAATTCCGGCTAATTCTACTTTAAAATTTACATTAAAATTAGTAAAAGTTATTGCTGAAATTAAAGTTGAACCATTTGTAACAACAGGCAAGGACACAATAAAAACCGCATCCGGATTGAAATATTTTTTAGTAAGCGAAAAAAACAAAAAAGGCGACAAACCTCAAAAAGGAGCCAATGTTACAGTTCATTATACCGGTTATTTTGAAGATGGTAAAATATTTGACTCCTCTGTAAAACGTGGCGAACCAATTAAATTTCAACTCGGAAAAGGAATGGTAATAAAAGGATGGGACGAAGGATTATCATTATTAAAAGCTGGTGATAAAGCCCGTTTACTTATCCCATATCAATTAGCTTATGGCGAAGCAGGCCGTTCACCTGTTATTCCTGCCAAAGCAAATTTAATTTTTGATGTAGAATTAGTTGATTTTACACCAGAAGTAAAACCAGAAGCATATAATACTAAAGGAAAAGACACATTAATTACACCATCTGGATTAAAATATATAATTATTAGTGAAGGAGCTAAAGAGTCGGTAAAAGCTCAAATAGGCAAAACTGTTTCAGTTCATTATACCGGCTATTTTGAAGACGGAAATATTTTCGACTCATCAATTCAGCGTGGGCAACCAATAAGCTTTGAACTTGGAACCGGTAAAGTAATTAAAGGTTGGGACGAAGGAATTTCGCTTATGAAAGTAGGAGATAAACTTCGCTTGCTTATTCCGTACCAATTAGCTTATGGCGAACAAGGCTATCCGGGAGCTATACCTGCTAAAGCAAATTTAATTTTTGATGTAAAATTAGTTGGTGTAAAATAAAAAAAGAATAATTTTTATTTGTAGCGAGAGAGAGACTTGAACCCTCGACCTCATGATTATGAATCATGCGCTCTAACCAGCTGAGCTACCTCGCCCTTTTTTAAGGGTGCAAATATATGTTTTTATTTAATATTAAAAATTCTCTTTAATAAATTTTTGCTTCAAAATTTTGTGTTTACTAAATAAAAGATTATCTTTAAGAAAAAATTTATTGATTTAGTGATGAAGGAAAAAATTATAATAGAAATTTTAGTTAACACTTCCCCTAAAATATTATTCCCGCGGCTCAGTACACCTAGCGGTTTATCGGAATGGTTTGCCGATGATGTGAATTCCCGTGGTTCTAATTTTACTTTTATTTGGGAAAACTCTTCCCAAAAGGCAAAGCTTGTTTCATGTAAAGATGCAAAATTTGTTCGTTTTAAATGGGAAGAAGATGAAAAAGAAAAAGAAGATTATTATTTTGAATTTAAAATTGAAATACAGGAAATGTCCGGTGATACCTTATTAGTTGTTACCGACTTTGCTGAACCCGATGATAAAGAAGATGCAATAAATTTGTGGGAATCACAAATTGGAAATTTAAAACATGTTTTAGGATTATAACATTTATTGTGTCTTACTTTAAATAGTGTCTGTCTATAAAGTCTTGTCTGATTCATAATGTTCGAGTTTGAGGCTTGCGAAGTTTTGAAAATCAAGGAGTTTACTTATGTAAATGACTGTTTTCAAAACAAGCATAACGAAAAAATCGAACATTATAGACAGACTCTAAATAATCTGCTAATTTTGCAAAAATTTTATACAAAGCAAAGTAATGAAGCGGCTCCATTTATTTATGGTTAAAATGTACATAGGACCTTTTCTTATGACATTTTTTATTGCCGTTTTTTTATTGCTAATGCAGTTTTTATGGAAATACATTGATGAATTTGTTGGTAAAGGCATCGAAACAACTGTAATGGTTCAGCTTCTTTCGTATGCTTCGGTTAATTTTATTCCTATGGCATTGCCTTTAGCAATATTGCTATCGTCAATTATGACATTTGGCGAATTAGGCGAACATTACGAATTAGTTGCACTTAAATCATCGGGCATTTCATTGTTAAGGATAATGTATCCTCTTATACTATTTATTTCATTTCTAAGCATTTGTGCATTGTTGTTTTCAAATTATGTTCTGCCTGTTGCAAACTTAAAATTTTATTCGTTATTGTATGATGTTAGAAACATTCGACCTGAAATAAATATTAAACCCGGCATTTTTTATAACGGCATTGATGATTACAGTATTAGAGTTCAAAAGAAAGATAAAAAAACAAATTTTTTGTACGGAATTATGATTTATGACCATACTAACAGGCAGGGAAATACAACTGTAATTATTGCCGATTCTGGAAAAATGAATATTACTGAAGATAAAAGATATTTGTTATTAACATTATATAATGGTGATAAATATGATGAGTTACGTAACAATGGACAAACCGACTGGAGATATGGACACCCTCACCAAAAAGATAAATTTGTTGAAGAAGACATAACAATTGAACTAAATGGTTTTGGTTTTAACAGGTCTGATGAAAGTTTATTTATGGATAATTATAAAATGCTTAATATTAAGCAATTAGCACAAGCTGAAGATTCTCTTCAAAAATTATATTTTAAGCGTGATTCTGAGTACGAGCATACAATTGCCGATGTTGCTATTATTAAAAAACTACAAATTGATAATTTTGCAAATAAACGTTCTGTAAGAGATACTTTTATTAATGCCGATACTTTATATAAGTCTTTTACTAAAGCCGAACAGATACTTGCATATCAAAATGCTTTAAATATTGCACGAAGCCAATTATCATACATTATACTTTCTGGAGATGAACTTGGTTCAAGAGAATATTACATAGTAAAACACAAAGTCGAATTTCATTTGAAGTTTACTTTAGCTTTAGCTTGTTTAATTTTGTTTTTTATTGGTGCACCTTTAGGTGCAATTATTCGAAAGGGTGGTTTAGGTATGCCTGTTGTAGTTTCTGTTTTGTTATTTATTTTGTACTATATAATTTCTTTGATTGGCGAAAAGTTTGCAAAAGAACTTATTTTACCAGCATGGTTTGGAGTTTGGTTATCATCAGTTGTACTATTTCCTTTAGGTTTGTTTTTAACTTATAAAGCGGCTTCCGACTCAGTAATTTTTAATATTGAAGCTTATATCGAACCTATTAAAAAGTTTTTTAATATAATATTAAAAAAGAAAATGAAAAATTAATTAAATAATAGAATTTGTTACAAAATGAAAATTCTTCAATTACATAACAAAGTACCTTATCCTCCAAAAGATGGAGGAGCTATTGGTGTTTGGAACTTTACGTTAGAATTTGCAAAGCAGGGTCACGAAGTAACTTTGTTTGTAATGAACACAAAAAAACACTATTATAATATAAAAACAATCCCTAAAGAATTTACAAAAATCATAAAAATTATTGCTGTTGACGTTAAAGTGCCTATAACTTTTTTTGGTGCATTATTTAATCTTTTTTTATCGAACAAACCATATAATGCTCAGCGCTTTATATTAAATAATTATAAACAAAAATTAATTAAAATTCTTGTAAATAATGAGTTTGATGTTATTTTATTAGAAGGTTTATATTTATGCCCATATATCGAAACTATCCGAAAATATTCAAAAGCAATGATTGTTTTTAAAGCTCATAACATAGAGCACGAAATTTGGGAACGATTTGCAAAAAACGAATCAAATTTTTTTAAACAAAATTATCTTAAAATTTTATCTGAACGAATTAAGGTAATGGAAACTCAAACTATTAACAAATATGATGTGTTAAATACTCTGACGAGCCGCGATGCAAATATGTTTAATTCGTTAGGAAATAAAAAACCATTTTTTGTATCTCCTGTTGGTATTGATGTATCACACTTAATTCCTCAACGCGAAAAAATAGTATATCCCACACTTTTTTATATAGGCGCATTAGATTGGGCACCAAATCAAGAAGGACTCGTTTGGTTTATAAGAAAAGTCTGGAGCAATTTGAACCAGAAATATCCAGATTTGAAATTTGAAATAGCCGGCAGAAATGCCCCCGAATGGTTTGTTAAAATTTTGAACGAACCTAATATTGTACATTATGGCGAGATTACAGACGCATACAAATTTATTAACGAACATGCAATAATGCTTGTACCTTTGCTCTCGGGAAGCGGAATGCGTATTAAAATTGTTGAAGGATTAGCTCTTGGCAAAACAATTGTTACTACATCAATTGGAACCGAAGGAATTGATACTACACATAATATTAATATACTAATTGCAGATACTGCTGAACAGTTCCAAAAACAAATTGAAAAACTGCTGTCAGATAAACCACTTTTCGAATCTTTAGGAACAAATGCCATTAAATTTGTGAAAAAAAGTTTTGATATTAAAAATATAACAAAATCGCTTATAGAATTTTGGTTCAAAAACTTAAAAAAAAAATAAATTCGCATTATAAATTAATTTTGCAAAAAATATAATAATGACAAAAATAAATAACATTAAATTAAATACAATTGAAGAGGCAATAGAAGACATTAAAGCTGGTAAATTGGTAATTGTTGTTGATGACGAAGATAGAGAAAATGAAGGTGATTTTATTGTTGCAGCTGAGCTCGTTACTCCTACTATTTTAAATTTTATGTCTAAATATGGGCGAGGTCTGATTTGTTGTGCAATTCCCGAAAGCAGATGCAACGAACTTGAACTTCAGATGATGGTTAGTAATAATACTTCATTTCACGATACAGCTTTTACCGTTTCAGTTGATTTAATTGGAAAAGGTTGTACAACAGGCATTTCGGCAAGTGATAGAGCTAAAACAATAAATGCTTTAGTTAATCCAAAAACGCATCCGGCTGACCTTGGTCGCCCAGGACATATTTTTCCGTTAAAAGCTAAAGAACGTGGAGTTCTTCGTCGTGCCGGACACACCGAAGCAGTTGTTGATTTAACTATTTTAGCTGGATTAAAACCCGGTGGTGCTCTTGTCGAAATTATGAGCGATGATGGTACTATGGCTCGATTACCCGAATTAATAGAAATCAGTAAAAAATTCGGTTTTAAAATAATTTCAATAGAAGACCTTATAAAGTATCGGCTTAAAAAGGAAAGTCTGATTAAAAAAGGTTCTACTGTTAAATTACCTACAAAAAATGGAGATTTTGAACTTATTCCATTTATTCAAATATCAAACGGGCTTGAGCATCTTGCATTAATCAAAGGTAAATTTAATCGTGATGAACCAATTCTTGTACGTGTTCATTCATCGTGTGTTACTGGTGATATTTTTGGTTCTTACCGTTGCGATTGTGGTGTGCAATTGGAAGCAGCTATGAAAATGATTGAAAAAGAGGGGAAAGGTGTTCTTGTTTATTTGAATCAGGAAGGGCGGGGAATTGGCTTATTCAATAAGATTGAAGCATATAAACTTCAGGAAAAAGGATTAGACACCGTTGACGCAAATATAGAACTCGGTTTTAAAGCCGATGAACGTGATTATGGCGTTGGTGCTCAAATATTACGCGAGTTAGGTGTTACTAAAATCCGATTAATAACAAATAACCCAGTAAAACGTGCAGGTTTAGAAGGATATGGTTTGAAAATTGTTGAAAATATACCTATCAGAATTAAACCAAATGTTTATAATAAAAAGTACCTTTTAACTAAACAGGAAAAAATGGGACATTTTCTTGAATTAGTAGTTGATAAAGATTTTAAAAAAAAATAATTTCAGGGCTTCTGTAAATTTCATAATTCGTCATGCTGTACCGAAAACTTTCGATATTATTTCAGCATCTTACAAATTGATGGGATAGCTTTAATATGAGATGGATAGTCAAGCCCGCAATGACGCTTATTAATTTTTAGAACCCATATATAAAACTTTCGTGGAATTTTGTGTTTTTGCGATTTTGTGGCATAAAACGAGTTGAATTCATAGATGGTTATATTTTATTTTTTTAACTTCGCCATTAATTTATAATATAAAAAAACAAACAAATGAATACAATTGCAACATCTGGAAATAAAGGCAAAGGCGTTCGTTCCGATTGCTATGTTAATTTAGAAATTACTAAAAGCGGTGGAATTAAAATTATTTTAGAAAGTAAAGTTGAGGTAATGTTTGGTAAAGCAAATAAAGAGTTAATTTCCGGTATTTTAAACTTTTTTGAAATAAAAAACGCTAAAATAACTGTTGAGGATTCAGGAGCTTTGCCATTTGTTATTGATGCAAGAGTTGAAGCGACAATTAAAAATGTTATTGATTCAAAAAAAGAATTTTTATTGCCTTTTATTTCGCAAAATAATTATAAAACTGCAAAAGATAGAAACCGTATTTCAAGATTATATCTCCCCGGAAATTCGCCATCATTAATGATTAATGCAGGAGTTCATAAACCAGATGGAATTATTTTAGACTTAGAAGATGCTGTTGCTCCTAATAAAAAATTTGAAGCCAGGTTTTTAGTTAGAAATGCTTTAAGAAATATAGATTTTTATGGTGCCGAACGTATGGTCAGAATTAATCAGGTTCCCAAAGGATTAGATGATTTGGATTTTATTGTTCCGCATAATGTTAATTTAATTCTTGTTCCCAAATGCGAAAGTGCCGAACAAATTATTCAGGTAAACAATAAAATTAACGAAATAAAAACAAAGTGTAACATTTTAAATGAAATTTGGCTTATGCCAATTATCGAAAGTGCATTAGGGGTTATAAAATCATTCGAAATTGCAACAGCAGCAACAAACATTGTAGCAATGGCAATTGGTTTAGAAGATTATACTGCCGACCTTGGAACAAGAAGAACTTCCGAAGGTATTGAATCTTTTTTTGCTCGTAGTCAGGTTGTTAATGCTTGCCGTGCTGCCGGTATTCAACCAATTGATTCTGTTTTTAGCGATGTTGCCGATATGGATGGACTTAAAAACAATGTGCTGAAGTCAAAAGCATTAGGATTTGATGGTATGGGTTGTATTCATCCACGTCAAATTAAAGTTATACACGAAAATTTTGCTCCATCAATAATAGAAATAGATAAAGCAAAAAAAATTGTTTTTGCTTTTGATGATGCAACTTCTAAAGGTTTAGGTGTGGTTTCGCTTGGTACAAAAATGATTGACTCGCCCATTGTTAAAAGAGCAATAAATACTATTAATTTAGCAATAAAAACTGGTAAACTAAATCAGAATTGGAAGGAGGAATTACATGTCAGCTAATTTTGTAAAAAATGCATTAGGGCGATTAGTACCAACCGAAGTTAACGGAGTTCCTCAAATTCCATATATGGGTGTTGGAAAATATAAACCAATTAGACGAAAATATGCTCCTTTAATTTCAAGCTGTGCCGATTATCCAGCCGATGGAAATAAAACAGAACCAGGTTTAAAAGATGCATTAATAAAATCGGGTTTGCGGGATGGTATGGTTATTTCTACGCATCATCATTTTCGTAATGGCGATTTGGTTGCAATTCAAATTTTTGATATTGCAAAAGAACTTGGAATTAAAGATTTGGTTTGGGTTCCATCAGCTTCGTTTGAGTGCCAGTCGGTATTAATAAAATATTTAGAAGACGGTACAATTCATCATATTGAAGGAAGTATGAATGGCTCGCTTGGTCGTTTTACTTCGCAGGGGAAAATGAAAGGAATGGGAATATTGCGTTCGCACGGTGGACGTTATCAGGCGATTCAAGATGGAGAAGTTATAATTGATATTGCTGTTATTGCTGCACCTACAGCCGATGCTTTTGGAAATGCAACCGGCGACCGCGGACCAACTGCGTGTGGTTTGTTAGGGTTTGCACTTGCCGATTCACAATATGCAAATAAAGTTATTGTTGTAACAGATAATTTAGTTCCATTTCCTTGTATTCCATGGCAAATTCAAGGCAATAATGTTGATTATGTAGTTGTTGTTGCTCAAGTAGGAATCCCCGAAAAAATTGTTTCCGGAACAACTGAAATAACAAAAAGTCCTGATAGATTATTACTTGCCGAGTGGACATCTCAATTTTGCGACGAAGCGGGGATTATTCGCGATGGTTTTTCGTTTCAGGCAGGTGCAGGTGGAACTGCTCTTTCGATAGGAATTTATTTTGCCGATATTTTGCGGCAACGCGGAATGAAAGCACGATGGGCAAGGGGAGGAAGCAATAAATATCTTGTAAAAATGCTCGAAGATGGATTGGTTGAAAATATTCTCGATGGACAAACATTTGATTTGGAAGGTGTTCGTTCAATGCGTGAAAATTTCGGACATGTAAATACAAGTCCTTTTACAAGTTATAATTATCATGGTAAAGGAAATTTTGCATCAATGGTGGACGTTGTTATTTTAGGTGCAACCGAAGTTGATGTTAATTATAATGCAAACGTTGTTACACATTCTGATGGCACGTTGTTACACGGTATTGGTGGCTGGCAAAATTGTATTGCTTCAAAATGCACAATTCTTCCAATTCCACTTTTCCGCGACAGAATGCCTATTGTACGCGAGGAGGTTACTACTATTTGCGGACCCGGTGAATTAATTGACGTAATTGTAACTGAACGTGGAATTGCTATTAATCCGCTTCGTAAAGATTTAATTGAAAAAATGAAAAATTCATCGTTGCCAATTAAAACAATTAACCAATTAAAAGATGAAGCTGAAGCAATTTGTGGAGTACCCGACAAACCTAAATTTACAAATAAACCTGTTGCTGTTGTTAAATGGGTTGATGGGACTATTATAGACACTATCTGGCAATTGGACGATTAAAGAGTCTGTCTATAATGTCCGCTGACTGTGTTATGCAGCTTCGAACAAAACTATGGCACGGTTTTAAACCGTGCCATTTTTGTTAAATCGCAAGCATCTTCCTAAGCTTCAGAACTCGAACATTATGATTCAGACAATTTGTTTCTTTCCACCATTTTATTTGGTTCGTGTCCCTTTGGTTCTGTCCCCACGAACCAATTTTTGTTCCTTTGGTTCGTGTCCCTACGAACCAATTTTTTTCTTTTTTCTAACCAAAAATTATAAAATTTTAATTAATTAATGAAGCTAAAACAAAAAAATATTCTCAAATTTGCATTATTATTAAATTTAAAAATTACTATTTATGATTGATACAACTGAAAAATACACATCGCAGTATTTTGTTGAAAAAGAAGAACATTTTGGTGCTCATAATTATCATCCATTACCCGTTGTGCTTAACAAAGGCGAAGGAGTTTTTGTGTGGGATGTTGAAGGAAAACGCTACTATGATTTTTTATCAGCATATTCAGCTGTTAATCAGGGACATTGTCACCCAAAGATATTAAAAGCAATGCTCGAGCAAGCCTCAAAACTTACTTTAACCTCGCGTGCATTTTTTAACGATAGATTAGGTGTTTACGAAGAATTTATAACAAAATTCTTTGGCTATGATAAAGTTCTTCCAATGAATTCGGGTGCCGAAGCCGACGAAACGGCTTTAAAATTATGTCGTCGCTGGGCTTATGATGTTAAAGGAATTGCAAAAGACCAGGCAAAAATTGTAATTTGTAATAACAATTTTCATGGACGTACAATAACATTAATCTCAATGTCAACCGACCCCGATTCATACAATGGTTTCGGTCCATTTACACCAGGATTTATTAAAATTCCTTACAATGATTTGCCGGCATTAGAAAATGCTTTACAAGATGCAAACGTAGCAGGATTTTTAGTTGAACCAATTCAGGGCGAAGCTGGGGTATTTGTACCTGATGAAGGTTATTTATCAAAAGCATATAAACTTTGTAAAGAAAAAAATGTGTTATTTATTGCTGATGAAGTTCAAACTGGAATTGCACGTACCGGTAAACTTTTAGCTTGCGACCACGAAAATGTTCATCCGGATATTTTAATTTTAGGAAAAGCTTTATCGGGTGGATTTTATCCTATTTCTGCTGTACTTGCAAATAATGATATTATGCTTACAATTAAACCCGGCGAACATGGTTCTACTTTTGGCGGAAACCCACTTGCAGCAAGTATTGCAATTGCAGCTTTAGAAGTAATTAGAGACGAAAAACTTGCCGAAAATGCCGAAAAAATGGGAAATTTATTTCGTCAGGAATTAAGAAATATTAAAAGCGACATGCTCGAATTAGTACGTGGTAAAGGTTTGTTAAATGCAATAATTATTAAACCAAAAAATGGCAAAGAAGCATGGGATGTATGTTTAAAAATGAAAGATAACGGATTAATTGCAAAGCCCACTCACACTCATATTATTCGTTTTGCACCTCCACTTGTAATTAACGAGCAACAAATTCACGAAGCTGTTGCAATAATTAAAAAATCGCTTTCCGAATTCGAATAACAATTTAAAAAATAAAAATTGAAAAGCTGCTTATTGCAGCTTTTTTTATTTTGTTAAAATAAAAATAAATATTTTTTGTAACTATTCAGCAGCCATAAAAGTTGTCACGCAAAGGCGCAAGGTACGCAAAGAAAAAATCTCGTACCGAAGCTTCAGTATTTATCAGATAAAAGATGAATAATGAGAAGTTTACATCTCTCGAATAATAAATCTGCTGTAAGCACGCAATGAAAAAAATCATAAATGATTTTTTTTAACTTTGCGTTCTTAAAACTTTGCGAGCATTGCGTCTTTGCGAGAAATAATACGCATAAGATTAGTAAAGGATTTTTAATGAGGTGAGTAGTTACTATTTTTTAAATTAAAAAATTTGTATAAATTTGTTAGTAAAAAATAATATTTTAACGAAAATAAATGGTTATAAATGGTTGTAAATGGTTAATGTGGGATAAGGTGTATAAATAAACGAGTTAGCGGCAAGGTTTAGAATTAATAACAGACATATAGACTATTGTAAAAGAAAAATGATGAAAAAAATAATTTTAAGACAAATTCTGAAAGAATTTTGGTTACCAATTATTGCAGCAGTTTTATGGACAGGGATAAATTGGTATTTTGAAACTAGCACGGAAAAAAGTTCCTCAATAGATTTAATAAAAATATTTGGTGCAGCATTCTTTTTTCTAAGTTGGTTGTTAGCTCAATATTGGAGAGTTAAAAAGCAATTAAAAGTTGAATCTAGTTTTTCGACTGTTGAAAGCAATCTTATTACACTTACTGACAAATTAGAATCAAAAACTAATATTTTGGTAAACCACTTGACTGGTGGTGATAGCTATTATTATTATAAAATTGGAGAACAGATTGCTCCTGAATGGTATATGATTGACTGTAAGTTTATAGGTGATTATACTTTGCAAAACAATAAAATCATTTTCTTTTCAAAGGATTCTAACCTGATTAACCATGAGTTTACATTTCCTTCATTGAACAAAAATCTAATACATCAAGCTAATCAACAATTAAAAATAGAACCAATAGGACAACGTATAATGTTATCAACAATAATTTTTAACTGTACAGGAAAAGAATGGGTTCAAATAATAGATATGCAAAGAATAGAAACAAAAATAATGGTTCATTCAAAAGTTCTTATAATGTCAACAGGGCAAAATATTGAAGACAAATACGAAGTAGATTATTTAGAAAAAAGCGAGTGGAAAACTAACACTTTAAAATAATGACAAATAAAACCCAGCCGCTAACACACGTTTGGCAAAAACTGGGCGGGTGGTGCAACTTGACAATGATAGCATAATACAAAAGCGGTAACGGTTTGACGCCCTCTGCGGCTAATCGCCCAGCTTTTCCAAGCGCCAAACGTTGGCACAATTATATACCCGCATAACAACTCCCGCACTCGCTTGTGTCTCGCAAGTGAGTTTTGTTTTTGCCTCTGGCATTGTAAAAAGTTACAATTTAGGTTTTAACATTCAGGGTGGCATTGCAAAATTTACAATATAGGTTTGTAGGCATCCCGACTGCGTAATAATCTAAATCAATTTCTAAATTCATTCTTTTTATTTTACAACCACAATTTTAATTGTTTTTGCACAATCATCAGTTGTGAGCTTACAGTAATAAATTCCCGATTGTAAATTAATATTTGATAATGAAATAAAACTAACGTTTTATTATGTCATTTGTTATAAGATTTGTAAGTAGCTTAATTTACTAAAAGAACAAATACTCTGGAAATTCAATTATATGTGCAAAATAACATCAAGCACAATTGTTTCATTTTTCAGTTCCTTAAAAAATATTTTTAAAAAACAGGGTAACATTTTGCATACTTATGGTACTATACAATTATAGGTTGAATTATAGTAAAAACCTATTACTCTTAAATGCCTGAATATGTGATATATAAAAAATATGTTGAAAAATATTTCTTTAAACAGTGGTTACCTTTTAAAAATATGTACTCTAATAATTATGGAAACAAAACAAAATGATTTAATAATTAAAAACGAAAAACTTTATTATTCAAAGCTAAAATTTAAGCATTTAAAATTTATTAATGTTGATAAAATAATGTTTTGTAAAGCTGATGGCAGCTATACCAATGTGTACTTAATAAATGACAAAAGTTTTATAATTTCACAAAGAATAAAAATAATTAACGAGTTGTTAGCAACTTCAATTTTTGTAAGATGTCATAAATCCTATATAGTAAACATAAACTATATAATTGATTTTTCATCTCGAAAACCTTTTTGGGTAATGTTAAGTAATGGC
>MENF01000219.1 GCA_001769035.1 Bacteroidetes bacterium GWA2_32_17 | reverse complement strand
AATATTATTTCTTGCAATTTATTTTATTATTTTATAACATTATTTAACTGGATATTAATTTGTTGAATACTTTTTAAGTGACGACTAATTAGTGTCTGCAAAAAAATTTATTATTTACTGTAAATGAGGAAATAAGTATGTATATTTGTATAATAAAATGCAAGAAATTATAAGTACAACAACAAAAAAGCGTGCATTTAGTCCTAAATATATATATCAAAAAGGTTTATGGTATAAAGGTATAAAGTGGACTGTAGAATATACCCCTAAACATTATACCCTTTTTCCTTTTAATTAATAAATCCATTTAAGTAGTTTTTCAGCAAACCATAATTAAAATGATAATAGTTAAACACCTTATTTTTAATAACTTAATAACCATTAACTTGTTTTTAATATTGCTCGGTTGTAATCAAGTTCAACCTGATTTACAAAATTTAAAATCTAAAAGCAATGATTCTACCAAAACCATAAACGAAATAATAAATAAAGATTCATTATTGATTTCTTTTTCAAAAAACATTTTACAAGATTTAAAAGAAAAAAACATTGAAAAATTAATTAACAACGTACATAATAGTTTAGGATTAAGATTTTCACCTTACATAAATGTTGATACAATTAATGGTCAAAAAATAATAAAAGAAAACATTTCAGAACTATACAAATCAAATAAAATAATTACTTGGGGAATACATGATGGCTCAGGCGAGCCTATAAATAAAACATTTAAAGAATATATTAACAAATTTGTTTATGATAAAGATTTTTTGAATGCCGAACAAATTTCAGTTAATAAATTTATAAGCCAAGGTAATTTAAAAAACAATGTTCAGAATGTTTTTCCAAATTGCGATTTTGTGGAATTTTATTATAGCAGTTTCGATAAAAAATATGAAGGCGTGGACTGGGAATCGCTAATATTAGTTTTTAAAACAGAAAACAATAAACCTTTTTTAGTTGCAATAATTCACTCACAATGGACAATTTAATACAATTATGCAAAAAATTTCAATAAAAGATAAACTATTTGTAACAATACAAATAATATTGCTAATTGCTTATTTAATTCCTATAAAACTAATAAATTTTGAACTAAACTTTTATTTTAAATATTTTTGTTTAGCAGTTGTTGTTTTTGCATTTATTGAAATGTTAATTGCTTTATTTCAATTAAATAAAAGCCTTACCAAATTTCCAACACCTAAAGAAAATGGAATTTTAATAACAAATGGAGTTTACAAACACATTCGTCATCCTATTTATTCGGGAATAATAATTTCGGCATTATTTTTTGGAGTTTATAATACAAATAGTTGGGAAATATTAATTAGCCTGTTGTTATTTATATTATTTTATTTCAAATCGAACTACGAAGAATTAATGTTAGAAAAACATTATACAAATTATAAAGAATATAAAAAGAAATCGTACAGATTTTTTCCTTTTATTTTTTAACAAATATAATTGCTTGTTTTTGTAGAATAAATTAATCCACATTGCAAACGAAGATTAGCGAGTTTTGTTATTCCGGATGACCGAGGAACCTGTATTACGAATCAGATTCTTCACTAATCGTTCAGAATAGCAAAAAAGATTTAGAATTACAGGATTATTAAATGCCATTCCTCCCCTCTGTCATTACTAGTGAACAAGGAATCTACACAAAACTCAATGCACATACTGGTTAATTGTTATAATATATTACTTGCTAATTCGGCCAAATAACTTCTTTCTCCACGAATTAAATTAACATGTGCAAATAATTCCTGTCCTTTCATTTTATCAGTTAAATATGTTAACCCATTTGATTTACTATCCAAGTATGGCGAATCAATTTGTTCAACATCACCAGTAAAAATCATTTTGGTTCCTTCACCAGCACGGGTAATAATGGTTTTAACTTCGTGTGGAGTAAGATTTTGCGCTTCGTCAATTATAAAAAAAACATTTGACAAACTACGCCCGCGAATAAATGCAAGAGGTGTTATAACAAGAGTATCGTCTTTTAAATATTCATCAATCTTTTTATATTCAGCCGATTCGGGTTTAAACTTATGTTTAATTACTCCTAAATTATCAAATAAAGGTTGCATATATGGACCAATTTTATCGTTTACATCGCCTGGCAAATAGCCCAAATCGCGATTGGCAAGTGGAACAATAGGGCGAGCCAATAAAATTTGTGCATATTGTTTACGTGAATGAAGTGCAGCGGCAAGAGCAAGTAAAGTTTTTCCTGTTCCTGCTCTGCCGGTTAATGCAACAAGTTGCACAGTAGGGCGAAAAAGTGCATCTAAAGCAAAAGTTTGTTCAGCATTTCGTGGTTCAATTGAATATGCACGGTTTTTTTCGACTCTGTTAACCATTTTAGTAAAAGGGTCGTAATGTGCTAATACACTTAATTTTGTATTCTTTAAAATAAAATATTGATGTGCAACAGGTTGTGTTTTAAATTTGAATTCATTTACATCAACACCCATTGGCTCTTCATATAATTTTGAAATTAAAGCAGTATCAAATCCTTCGATAGTTGGAATGATGTCGTTAACCTGATCGAGATTTTGCACTTTATCCGACTCATAATCCTGAGCTTCGATACCAAGCGATTTGGCTTTCATGCGTAAGTTAATGTCTTTTGTAATAAGAATTACGATTCTGTTAGAATTATTATTGCAAATATAGTCGGCTATAGCAAGGATTCTATGGTCTGGGGTTTTTTCGGGAAACGATTCGGATAGTTTTTTTGAATATTCTTTGCCCGTTTCAACAAAAAGTTTTCCAAGAGTTTTGCCAAGCGAAACACCTTTTTTAAACATCTGTTTACCAGATAATTTATCAAGTTCGCGGGAAAACTCACGGGCATTGTAACTTATTAAATCGCTTCCCTTTTTAAGTTTATCTAACTCCTCAAGCACAACAATAGGTACAATAACATCATTTTCTTGAAACTTGTATATGCATCTGAAATCATGCAAAACAACATTTGTATCAACAATAAAAATCTTTTTTTCTTTTGCCATTTTCTTTTATTTTAAATGTTTGTTTGATAATATTTTTTCTCCAGCATTATATGAAGATAATTGGTTCTTATAATTCCATTTGTTTTTTTTGCTACCATAATATCGTGCCTACGGCTACCATAATATCGTGCCTACGGCTACCATAATATCGTGCCTACGGCATTTTGTTATTTATTTATTTCACAATAATTATTCTTTTGTATAATTTTTAAATGTCATATTAAAATTATTTCATCTGATAGTTAACGGATTTGTTTTATGAATTAAAAATAAATAAAAAAACTCCACTAAATAAATAATGGAGTTAAAAGAATTAACAATTTTATTATTTTAAAATAATAATTTGTTTTGATTTAATATAACTATCCGAACTCACTACCAAATTGTAAGTCCCTTGCGGAAAAGAAGAAATATTAATTGGGAATTCGATATTTGGAGCAGTAATGTTTAGCATATTGTTACTAACTATTCGACCGAGGTTATCAAATAAAGAAATATTATAATTTGTTCCTTCATTTCCCGAAAAGTAAACAATAATTTCGTTTGCCGAAGTTCCTACTCTAAAATAATCTATAACATTTTGAGAGCATTGAACTGCAACAACTTCAGAAGTTGATGATTTGCCATCATAATCAGTTTGTTTTAAGCGGTAATAAAGTATATTTCCTTTATCGAAAGCATTTTCATCGGTAAGTGAATAAAGTGTAGTTTGTGTTGTAGTTCCCGCTCCATCAACTGTTGAAATAGGTGTAAATTTATTTCCATCGTAACTTTTTTCTATAGTAAAATAACTATTATTTGTTTCGGAGGCAGTTACCCATTTTATTAATACATTGCGGCTATTACAGGTTGCAGTTAATGATAGCAGGTTAATAGGAAGCGGATTTGTTCCTCCCAATCCATTGGCAAGAGAAAATCTGCTGAATGTTGTAAAATTAACTATTGAAGTAATACCTATTGGAAATCCAAAACCATCCAAAATTGGAGTTCCGCCAATATCTGACCATGAATTTGGGTCACCTTTTGCAACTTTTAAATTATTATAGTCGGTAACCCCATCATAGCTATCAAGATAATACAAATTTACGTATGCACTTACAGCATTTGCACCTGCACCTTTATTTATGTTCCAATGCCCAATATTAGAAACTCTCTCAATTGTTCCCGGTAAAGTCCATCCTAAATCAGATGCTGAACTATTAATATATTCTCCTGTATATTTTGTTGAAGTTACAGCAGCGTGTGTTATATTTAATTCGGCATAATGCGAAATATTATCTTTCCCAACGGGAAAATATTTTGTAACTGCCAGAGTTGTTGCCACAGTATTTATCATTGGTCCTCTAACAAAAGTGCTGTCGCTTGCTGGTCGCGATGATGGGGTTACAACAGTAGCATTTGCACCAAGTGTAAGTATATTTACAGCATCTGTAACAACGTGCCCATCGGTTAAAGTAAATATTCCATTTGCAGTAATTGGTGTATTTAATGTTATGGCTGTAACAGGAAAAGTATTATTTACGGTTAAATTCGTAAAATTAGGAATTGCTGAAGTACCACTTATTGATTGTTGTACAGAACCATTTAAAGTAACATTAGTACCCCATGTTAAAGTTCCACCATTACGTACAATATTTCCACCAACATAAATGTTATTACAAGGTGTAAAAGTACCGGAAGTAATAGTAAAATTATTTCCTATATTTAAAGTAGTTAAGCCAGATGCATTTAATCCAAATGCAGTTTGAGTAAAATTATTTGTAATATTTAATGTAGTTGTACTTCCGCTAACATTTACCACACCTGCCGACTTATTTATTTCCAAATCATAAAAACTTTGGGTATTAGCTGTACCATTAATATTTTGCGGATTAGTTCCCAGAACAAATTGCACAAGTCCATTATTATGATTAAAAGTACCACCATTATTTGTCCAGTTTCCACGAATAGTAATTAATGAACCAGCTGTAAATGTTCCACCGGCAAGTGTTATAGAAGATGTTGTTAGAGCGTTTAAGTTTAGCGTAGCGGGCGAAGTAAAAGTACCGACATTGGTAACTGCAAGAGTTATATTATTTGTATTGATGCTTGTAACTCCTGGATTAGTTGATAAAATGCCACCCTGATTATCCACTATAACATTATAAAACGTTTGTGTTGCTGAACTCCCGTTTATCGCCTGATTGCCGCTGCCATTAAAAGTAACGGTTTTTGTGCCGGGCGTAAAAGTTCCATTGTTGGTCCAGTTAATGCCGCAAAAAGTATTTATGTTTGCAGCATTAAAAGTTCCATTTGCATTTATAAGAATTGAACCCAGCACACTCAGGGTGGTGGTTGCAGTACCGGCAAGAGTTCCTGTGTTTGTTGAATTTCCGATAACCAAATTACCTTGAACATTTACTGTTGCCGCAGGCATAGTTTGAGTAATACCATTAGCAGACGGCTGGCAATAGAGGCGTCCATATCCGGGAGATGCAATAACCTTAATGGTTTGAGCATTTGTTTGCCAGTATTCTGTGATGCTGGTTACACCAAATGTAAAAGTTCCAAAACCGGTAGGGAAAACGGCAGTTCCATTCATTTGAAAAGTAGCGCCATTATCCACGGAAAAAGTTCTTGTTCCATTTCCAGCAATAGCGAAACCGCCGTTATTAAAAAGTCCGCTTTGCACTCTTAAATTTCCTGTTACGTTTGTGGTAGTAATATTAGTTATGATAGTCGCTCCTGTTGCATCGGTATTATTCAGATGAAGATTACAATACGTAACGGCAGGTGCTACTGTTGTCAGATTTACTGTTTGTCCGGCAGAGTTTTTATTATAATTAAAAGTGCTGGATGCCCCCGGGGTAAATGTTCCCCGATAGGAACCAGCATTAGTAAGCATAAAATTGCCGCTCAGGTTAACAGTTGCAGCGCCTCCGCTTAAATCCATTACTGCATTTGCAGCAACAGGTGAGCTAAATATCAAATTTGTTCCAATAGAAATTGTACCTGTTGTTAAATTTATTTTAGAAATATAATTAGCTGTAGCAACATTTGAACCAATAGTTATATTACCGCCTGCTGTTGCAGTTCCTGCATCAATATTCCATGAGTTGGTGTTAGCAGAAGTAGGTTGCTTAATATTCACATTGCCGGTAATGTTAAGCTCATTACCTCCGCTGTGAGTAAGCGTGTTGGAAAAAGCCATTCTTGTAAAAATTAACCGATAAATAGTAACACCAGATACGTCAAGAGTAACATCTACTGCAGCTCCCGCAATAAAAGGGTTTCCAATATTTACTTCATCATTAACATCGGGTAAAGCTCTTATTCCAAACGAAGCATTAACTGAAGTAGCAGTTGCTCCGGCTGTAAGTGTTATTTGTCCATCATTATCAACTGTTGATACAGTACCAAGTTGTACACCAGGATTACTTTGTATCAGGATAATATCACCGGGAATAATTTCAGTTGTAAATATAGTACCACCACCGGTAATTACAGGATTTCCAAGAGTTGAAGATATTGTACCAGTTCTATATCTAATCCAGTTTGAAGAATTATTCCAGTTCATTGCACCTGTAACAGCATTATATAAACCATTAGGATTAAATCTTTCGCCAATTATATAATCATTAGAAGTAGTTGGTGTAGCACCTGTTATTATTGTTTGAGTACTAGTTGGGATACCTGAAATTGTAAGATTAGTCCAGTTTACAGCATCATATCGCTGCATACCAAAAGCAGTAGGGTCGGCAATAGCATCAACTTCACCTGCAGAATAATTGAATGTGGCGTCAAAAGTAGCTACAACCAGAGTACTAAAATCAATGGTCCAATATCGGTTAACAGTCTTGTTCGGGTCAATATCGGAAGCAAAAATATCAGAATGGTCACTTGCTGTGGTTGAACAAATTAAATTTCCGGCTGTAATACCAACAAATATATAATTAATTGGAACGTAATTTCCGCCCGAACCAATCTCGAAAGTTTTTGGACTTGTAGAAATATATTTTTGCAAATTACCATCAACAAAACCGGTAATTTGCGAAGCACCGGTTACAGTAGTGGCATTTGAAGTTAATATTACATTATTTGCACCGGTAATAATATTGCCTGATGTAAATGTTAAGTCTGTTACTATTGAAATATTATTATTAAGTTGAAGCCCATTAACATTATTAATTGTAACATTTGCAAAATTATTGGCATTGTGTGTAAACGTCTGTACAGCACTTCCTGCAAAAATAACTCTACCATTTGTTGCTGAAAAGGTACCCCCGGTTTTATTCCAGACATCGCCCGAAACAGTCATATTATTATTATTAGTATTAAAAGTTCCGGCTGATTGAACATAACTACCAACTGTAAAAGCAGTAGCAGCATTCATTGTAGATAGTCCTGAAGATAAATAATTAAATGATTTTGTTGCTGCTTGAATAAAAGCTGAATTTGCAGTTATTGTTGCAGTTCCCGAAACTGTAACATCTCCATTGATTGTGAGTAATCCGGTAATAGTTTTAGCTCCGCTGGTTGAAAATACAAGATTATAATATGTACTTGCACCGGCAGATGCTGTATTTAGTGTTTGTGCGCCCGCTCCATTCAGAGTTACTGTTCCTCCGGTAACACTGTATGTTCCTGTTAATTGTGGAACAGTTGTTATTCTTGCTAATTGTAAATCGCCTCCATTCGCAGTAAAATTTCCAGTTCCATCTAAGGTATTTGTTTGAACATTAAAAACACCTTCGAGCATAGTTAGCAAATTGGAAACAGAAGTAGTAGCAACGGTTTGTGTGAGAATAGTTCCAACACTTTTGTTAATTTCAAGAACAAAAAAAGTAGTTGCAGATGTGCCTGCAAGATTTTGTGCATTGGCACCAACAAAAGTAACCTTTCCGCTATTATGTGTATAAGTGCTGTTATTTGTCCATGTTCCTTCAATATTCATATTAACAGAATGCCCGATTAAAGTGCCTGCACTAATTGTTAAATTATTAAAAGTAGATTCAGAACTTCCTAAAATTGATTTAACTGAAGCGGTTGTAAAAGTAACAGTTCCGTTATTATGTGTAAAAGTTCCATTATTTGTAAAATCTGTACCTGTAATATTTATGTTTGTTAAGTGAGCAATAAGAGTTTTAGTTGGATTAATTGTTACATTATTGAATGTTGTTATTGAAGCACCACTAACAGTTGTGCTACCATCAAAAATAACTCTTCCGGTTGCAGTATAAGTTCCAGCCGAGCGAGCAAATGATGAACCACATATAGTAATATTAAAACCGCCATCATCAAAAGTTCCTGCAGTTTGTGAAAAATTACCGAGCGAAATATTATTTGCTAAAGTAGTTGTGCCTGTAGAATTATAATTAAAAGTTCTTGAACAATCCATATTAATTGCTCCATTGCAGGTCATAGTAGCAGTTCCCGAAATAGACAAATCGCCATTAATAGTGGTTATGCCTCCGATACATTTTGCTCCGGAATTAGTCAAAATAAGATTATAAACAGTATTTGCACCTGCCGGAACAGAATTCCACGTTTGATTACAAGCACCGTTTAATGAAATTGTTCCACCGGTAAGTGTGTATGTTCCAGTTAGCTCAGGTACAACTGCAGGGTCACACTTTGCAATTAATAGTTGAGAATTGTCAGTCATTGTTAAATTTCCGGAACCACCACATCCATCATTTAAAGTATTTGCTCCAACATTAACAATTGCAGCATCTTTAATATATAACATATTACGAATGCCTGTAGTGCCTGCCTGAACAGTTTTTGTACCGCTTACTCCACATATCAGGTTATAGTAACAATTATCATCTGGGATGCGGATATTCTGATTTCCACCACGCGTATAATAAACAGTATTATTTAAAAAAGAAGCGTTAAAAGTAAGGTTATTACCTGGTGCAGCAACACCATCAGCACCTCCGCTATTTTCGAGATATAAAACAGCCGAAGCTACTCCATCTCCATTATTAAATATACATGTACCTGAACTTCTTCTTATACCAGGGTTAACATTGCCATTAATAATAACGGTTCCTAAATTTGTAACAATTGTATTATTATAAATAGACATTCGAGAAAAAACTACAGGATTTCCGGAAATTGTATAACTACCTCCTACAGTTCTACCAAATTGATAATCGGCAGTACCACCAATAGGTCCGAGCCAGTTGCCATTATTAACAATGTTTCCGTTAATTCGTGGGTCTTCGCCAATAGTATTGTTCCAGGTCCCGGTTGCGGAAATGTTTATATTCCTGAAACTTTTATTACCGGCAGCAGAAACCGTAAACAATAAAGTACCATCAATAATGGTTGAATCTGAAATAGTAAGGGATGCACGTCCAACACCAACTGATCCTGAACCATTTAGCACATTAAATTTACCTGCGACAGTAAGTACTCCTGTAACAGCTGCAGTCTCCCCGATTGAACTACCGTTTGTCATATTGAGATTGCCTGCAATTGTATAAGTTTCAGCCTGGGCAAAGCTCAAAGCACCCGTGCTAGTTACATTAAAATCACTACTGAAGTTTTTAGTACCGGTATTATCGCTGCAGGTAAGAGTTCCGTCAAGTGTGGCAATTCCGGTAACATTTATTTGAATACCGCCTAAAATAACCGATGAACCCGCTGTAACACTTAGTGTTCCTCCAATATTTAATATTCTTGTATTACTATTGCCCGTAATGCGCGATGTACCATTCATTACAAGATTGCCGCTCGCATTGAGCGTTATACCATTGGAAGGGAAATTAAGAATCCCGGTGCCTTGAAGAGTAATATCCTTGCAGGCAGAATTAACATTTGCAAAAATTGTATTTCCATTACAAATTATAACATTATCCCCTGCAACAGGAAAAGCAACAGCTGCAACTCCACCACATCCAACAGTTGACCAACTTGCAACATTATCCCAATTACCACTAATGCTTGAATAATAAGTTGTTTGACCTACTAACTGTACTGAAAATAATGTAATAAAAATTAATATGTAACCTTTTTTCATTTTCATATTATTTCTATACATTTAGACGAAAAAATACTTATAAAGTTGCTTTTTTAAACAGGTATTTTTACCTATTTGACAAAATTAAAATAATTGATGTTAAAAACAAAAATAAATGATACAAATATTTAAACATTTAGATACAAGAAGTTATTCCAATTAATTATTGTATTGTTTATCAATTAAATAGATAAAGCAAGAAATGAAATTTTAATTATTTGAATAAAGTTTTGCGAAACCCGTCCCTATAAAGTGCTAATCTGTCAAAATGTATTGGAATTGTATTAGTTATCTTCGCTATTGTTTGTGTCATCAGTGCATATCATCTGTTTGAAAAGAGATCCGATAGGTATCGGATGCAAATCGTTAATGAAAGCACAGATATTAACCTTTTTTAAATATTGCTTTAATAATCATTCCAGCCATTTTGGGATTTTCTTTTAAACGTCGTGTGCAATAAGCAAACCATTTTGTTCCAAAAGGAACGTAAACACGCATAGTGTGTCCTTGAGCAACTATTGATTTTCTAAGTTCAGGAGTTACTCCGAGAAGCATCTGAAATTCATATTTATTTTCAGAAATATTATGTTTTTCGAGCAAGTTAAAAGCATTTTCTACCAATGATTTATCATGAGTTGCAATACCTGCATAAATATTATTTTTGAGAATAAATTCGAGATTTAAAAGATAATTTTGTTTTACTTCATCATATAATTTAAATGCAAGTTCTTTTGGCTCATTATATATACCTTTACAAAGTCGTAAATTAACAGGGCTTTCAGGTGTATTTAAATCAAGTAAACCAGTAATATCATTAAGAGTTCTTTTCAAATATGCCTGAACAACAAGCCCAACATTGTTTGGAAATTCATTCTTTAATTTCCTGAAGAGTTCTATTTCCAAATCGGTACACTTTGTATCTTCCATGTCAACTCTTACAAAATTATCATATTTTGCAGCCATTGCAACAATTTCCCTGATATTATTATAACAAATATCTTTATTTATTAAAAGCCCAAACATTGAAGGTTTTAAAGAGAAATTACCATCAATCTTATTTTTTTGTATTTCTTCAATTACATTAAGATATTCATTTTTATTTTGTTCGGCTTCGTGTAATTTTGTAATAAATTCACCAAGAACATCTATAGTAATTTTAACACCTTGTTTATTTAATTCTTTGCATGAATTTATAGCTTCATCAAGAGATTTTCCGGCAACATAACGTTTCGAAAACATCCATACAAATTTTTGAGGCATGTATGGTAGTATTAATGCCATTAATTTATTAAACATAATTATTTAATTTAACAGGACTTCTAAAAATTGCTTTTTCTTTGTTGGACTTCAATTTTAAAATTACTCACATATTAATTGTTTTTTAAAAGTGTTCGTGAGATCGCTTCGCTAAGTTCTCATTTACAATAGTAAACTCCGGTTTTAAAATCTTGTCCGCCTCGAAAAATCTAATTTTTAGAACCCATCCTTAATATATTAATTTAAAAAATAAATGCAAAATTGGTTATTAAACAACTGATTTAACATGATATTTGTCAGAAAAAAAATTGAAAAATTGAAAAGTTGACAGGTTGATATGTCCATTGTTCAAAAAAGTTCACTGTTCATGGTTCGAAAAAAGTATATAGTTTCGGGTTTTTAACAACTCTAAACTAATAAACTAAAAACCCTAAACCAATAATAATAAACACATGAAAATGTGAGTAACCGAAATAATAATATTAATATCCTTGAAAGTCTGCATAATCAGTGGCAAATAAAAAATAAATTAATAAATGTTAAAATAATGTTAAAATAAATTTGGAAATCTAAAACGATTAAGATATATTTGTCAAACATTTTAAACCAAATAGCCATGAGAAAAATTTTTTACTCATTATTGCTTTGTTTTCCAGTAGGTTTATTATTATCGTGTAACGAGCAAAGTAGCAAACCTGCTTCTGAAACAGCCGATACTTCCAATGTTCAAACTTCGCAATTTCAGCCTAACGACAAACAAGTTGTTTATTACGACAACGGTCAGGCTCAGTATATGCAACAGTACCTTAACGGAATAAAACATGGCGAATATAAAGATTGGTTTAAAAACGGTAATATCAGAACCATTGGTTATTTTAACATGGGTATGCGCGATGGTACATGGAAATGGTATGATGAAAAAGGCGAAATTACCTTACAGGTTCGCTACGATAAAACAGTTGCTGAATTGTAATTAAAATGTCATTCCGAGTGAGCGAGGAATCTGTATTTAAGATAAGATTCTTCACTCCGTAAACTACGTTCAGAATGACAAAAAGGAGTGGGTTGTTATTCCAGGTGTACAAGAAATCTGTTTTTCATCAAATAATTTATAATGTTAATAAAATTTATTAATTTTTTAATGTAAAATTAAATTACATTGAAAAAATATTTTATATTTTTACCATGAAAAGGCAACCTTTGTTACTTTTTCAAGTCATATTTATAACTTTCTGAAGTTGAGTACCTTGATGGATGTTGATAAAATTTTGCAACATTGCTGAAACCAACTTCGTATAATTATATTTTAAGAATAATTTTACGATGAAAAGGTATTTGCATAACTCACTAAAAATTCTGATACTCTTGGTTGGGTTTGTATTATACTTTGGGTTATATAGTTGGGGACAGACTACCATATTTACAGAAACGATGTATACAGGTTCCGGAGGTTCCAGTAGTGATCTGATTACTACTCATGAGACCAATAATAGGTTTGATAATGATGCTTATACTATGTCCGGAAGCGGAGATATGAGAACAACCACACCTTCTTCGGGGTATACTGGTGCATCCGGAACATGGAATGTATTTTTAACCAATATTGTTGGAAAGGATTTCCAAATAGCAGGCATATCAACTGTTGGATATACCAGTTTAAGCCTCTCGTTTGGGGCATATAAAAGTACGACTGCTTCAGACATGACAGAAATGGTGCTAGAATATAGTACTGACGGATCAATTTATAATGCGGTTTCTTTTCCTGCACAGCCAACAGGGGCAGGAACTGCTGTTTGGAGATTAATCTCGGCAGTATCATTACCAGTTGGTGCGGAAAATCAATCAAATCTTCGATTAAGATGGAGGCAAACAAGTGCTACTCCCCAGTTTAGAATCGATGATATTACCCTTACCGGATCAGCACCCTGCTCCGCTCCTTCCACCCAGGCATACACCATCTCTTTTTCAGGAGTCACCTCATCTCAAATGAATATATCTTGGACTAACGGCGATGGTTCAAATCGTACTGTTTTTGTTAAACAAGCAAATACCGGTACGGCATTGCCAAACGACAATACAACATATACAGCAAATACATCATTCACATCAGGCACACAAATAGGTTCTACAGGATGGTATTGTGTTTATAACGGAACTGGTACAAGTGTAACAGTTACTAATTTAGCGGCATCAACTGATTATATAGTTCACGTATGTGAATATAATTGTTCCGCTGGTTCCGAAAAGTATTTATCTTCTTCAGCAACAGATAATCCAATGTATCAAACTACAACATCTTCATGTATTGCACCAACTACACAAGCATCAGGTATTTCATTTGCATCAGTTCAGTATAATCAAATGGATGTAAGCTGGACAAATGGAGATGGTACAAAAAGAGTAGTTATTATTAACACTTCAAATTCTTTTACCGACCCAACTGATGGTACCGACCCTTCGGCTAATTCAGTATATGGTGGCTCTGGCGAACAAGTTGTATATAACAATAACGGAAGCTCTTTTACAGTATCTGGATTAACAGCTACAACTACGTATTATTTAAGGGTTTATGAATATAATTGCACAGGTGGTAATACTAAATACATAATATCTACCGGTACTAATAATCCTAATTCACAAGCAACAACTGTGGCTTCGGGAAATACTGAAGTTATAGTTGAGTGGAATTTTCCAAATTCAACAGATGACGCAATAGCAGATGCTGGTATTACAGCAAATTTAGCTAAAACTATTTCATCAGCAGGAGGTACAGGTATAGTAGTTTATAATGTTGCAGGAAAAACAACAGAATCTGCATCGGCAATTGGTTGGGATAATGGTAATGGAACTAAATATTGGTTAATAAATTTTATTTCAACTGGTTATTCTAATTTAAAATTATCATCAACACAAAGATCATCAAATACAGGTCCTAAAGATTGGAAAATACAATATGATGCCGGCTCCGGATGGACAGATTTAACTACCGTTACAGTTTCTACTTCCAGTGCATGGTATGGCGTAACACAATATAGTTTACCTTCAGCATGCGATAATAAAGCAAGTGTATCTATCAGGTGGATTATGACATCGAATACTGCTGTGCAGGGTGGCTCTGTTGCATCCGGTGGTGCTACAAGAATAGATGATATTATAGTCATCGGTACTTCAGGAAACACTATAAGTACAGGTACTATTAGCGGTTCTCCTTTTTGTATATCAACTACTTCTGGAATATCTGTAACAGTTCCATTTACATCTTCCGGGGTATTTAATACGAGTAATATTTACACCGCGGAACTTTCAGACGCTACCGGTAATTTTAGCGTTCCTACAAATATAGGTACGTTGACAAGTACAGCAAACTCCGGAAATATTTCAGCAACAATACCTGCAAATACACCTGATGGTTCTTTATATAGAATAAGAGTTGTGTCAAATGATCCGTATATTGTTGGTATAAACAATGGAGTTAATTTATATATAATTCTTAATCCTCCTGAAGTATCTAATTTTAATGGTAATCCTAGTCCTGCTCAGGTTAATCTTGCTTGGAATAGTTCTGTTGGTTGTTATGATGATGTATTGATAGTTGGTAAAGCAAGTTCATCTGTGAATGCCGGTAAACCTACTGGTGACGGTAGTGCTTATTCAGCAAGTTTAACGTTTGGTTCAGGTTCTCCCCTACTTGGCGGTTTTGTTCTGTATAAAGGAAATACCAGCGGTCAGAACATAATCAATCTTACTAATGGAACTACATATTTCTTCAAAATATTTGTAAGAAAGGGTACTGTTTGGTCGGATGGAATTCAAATTTCTTGTACACCAAATGTAATTCAAACTGGTGACTACCGTAGCAGAGCTACTGGTATCTGGTCATCATATACATCATGGGAAAAATATGATGGTTCCGGTTGGGCCGCATGCGTGACTCCCGATTATCCTAATTCAAATTTATATAATGCCACTATAAGAAACGGTAATACGATTACTGTGAATAATTCGCCCATGAAAGTAAAAGATTTAATAGTTGAAAGTGGCGCCAAAGTATATTGTAATCTTATACCAAACGGAAGTAACAATAATTATATAAGCATCTATGGTAATAATTTAATTTGTGATGGAATAATAGGTAATGGTAGCACCGCAGACGCATTAGGTATAAATATCGAAGGCACTAATGTCTCAATAAGTGGAACAGGTACGTTTGATTGTAATCGTATAAGGAAAAATTATAATTCCGGCAGTACACCAGCATCAAATAATACTACTAATTTAATTATTGCAATGAATATGAATTTAAGATGGAATGCTGTATCTGGTACACAAATATACAATAATGCGGCTTCTGCTGATTTTAATATAACTGTAAATGCTGGTTCAACTTTAAATTTGATAGTAAGCGGTCCAACATATTCAGGAAATGCAAGTATTGATGGTGTTGATGGCAAAGATGCTTCTAATAAAAGTGGTACATGGACGATAAATGGTACAATGAACATACCAGGTATTTTATATGCAACTACAAATAATATTGCGTCAGGACCATGCAAATGGATTATAGGTAATGGTGGTGTTATAAATTGCAATAGGGTTATTTGTAGTTCAGATACAGTAACATCGCCTAACGGTAGTGGTGCAGCAGGTCATGAAATAGAAATACTTGATGGTGGTAAGTTAAATATGACAACAAATACCGGTTTTTCATATTTCAGTTTAACTAATAATGTATATGATTTTCAAGCAGGTTCAACAGTAGAATATTCTTCTAATTCTGGCACTCAAGTAATACAACCAACTCAAACAGGGTTCATTTATTCTAATCTTTTAATCAGTACAAACGGTGCAACTAAACAAATAAATGGTTCTTCGACAGATTTAACAGTGCTAAAAAATCTAACAATAACTGGTGGTGTTTTAGATGCAAATGGAAAAATAATTTATGTAGGTGAAAATTGGGGAAATTATTCTGAAACTGCTTTCACAGAAGGAACATCAACTGTTAATTTCAACGGAGCAAACGACCAGAATATGTCTTGTGCTGGTGGTGAAATATTTAATAATGTTATTTTTTCAACCAGTAATACTAAAACTATTGATGATGATATAACTGCAAATACTAATTTAACAATTTCTGGTTCAGCAGTATTAAATGGTAACTCTAAAAATATAACAGTTAAAGGCAATTGGACAAATTATAGTACAAGTGGATTTACAGAAACAAATACGGTAGTTACGTTTAACGGTACAACACAAACAATGTCTTGTACAGGTGGTGAAGATTTTTATGATTTAGTAAATTCAAACACAAGCTTGACAATTAATAATAACGCAATAGTTGCAAATAATTTATTTTTAAACTCTGGTAAAATAATAACAGGTACAAACGAAGTAAATGTTACAAATTCGGCAACAAATGCAATACAGAATCATATTTTTGACCAAACAACTTCAAATTACACTTCATCATCTTATGTTTATGGTAATTTAAAAAGAGCCGTTTTAACAACAGGTTTATATGATTTACCAGTAGGCGATGCGACAAATTATGAACTGGCAACGATTAATTTAAATTCTGCTGTCGGGATATCAACATTGTCGGCTAAATTTAACACACCACACACAGGCACTACGCCTAGTGTTTATGTTAATGGTACATTGGTTAATGTTTTATTGAACGAGGGTTATTGGACAATTTCACCTAATCAAAGTTTTTATTTCGATAATTTTTCTGATAATAATTATACTGCCAATCCAACTTGGACAGTTCAAAATGGTGGTTGGACAATTGATAACTTAAGTGGCAATTATTGGCTAGAAGGTGATGATGCTGCAACGACTGATATAATTTCATCTCCATCCACTCAGGCTTATGGTATATGGGAATTCAAATATAGTTTTGATGTTGCCACTAACGGTGAATATGTAAGATATTTTTTAATGATGTCTGCTGACAATTCTAATCCAAGTGGTGCAAACGCTGATGGATATTATGTGTGGGTAGATGGAGGTACTACCGCCGGTGCAAGACTTCAATTAAGAAGATTGGATAATAGCGCCCCAACTACGCTTATTACATCTGACTGGACACCGGGTACTGCATGGCATACTGTCCGAATCACCAGAAATGCCAGTAATACTTTCGAATTATTTTTTGATAATGTTTCAAAGGGAACCTTCACAGATAATACTTATACTACTTCAGCATATACTGGTATATGGAATACTGGTGTAGTAGCATGGGATAATCATAAAATAGACGACATTTTAATAAGTAACTATAATTATGATGTAACATTGAATTCTGTTGGGCAAACGAATGGTGGTAGTCCACCTTCTTTATATTGTGTAATAAAAAGACCTGTTTCGTCAATCGCATGGATATCAGAAGGCACACATGATAATAGTACACAAATGATTAATACCGGCTCATCAGAAATAATAACTGCAAAAAGAACTGCTGTAACTTCATTTTCTGACTTTGCTATAGGTAAAGGTTCGAATCCTTTACCCATTGAACTAAATACATTCAACGCAATATGCAAAGATAATGTTATTGAAATAGAGTGGTCAACTGTATCAGAAACTAATAATGATTACTTCACTATAGAAAAAAGCAGCGATTTAAATACATGGCAATATTTAGCAACTGTTAAAGGAGCAGGATATAGTAATTCTGTTTTGAATTATTCTTTCATTTATGAAAATCCGCTGGACAAAAAACATTATTATCGCCTTAAACAAACTGATTTTGATGGCAATTTCGAATACTTTGAACCAACTGCAGTTTCGTGTGATGACGAGAATTCAAATTACGTTTCTCTTTATCCCAATCCGGCAAACAATCAGGTAATATGTTCTATTTATTCTTCAGAAGAAACATTATTATCAGTAGAAATTACAAATTATTTGGGTCAAAAAATCTATTCAGGAACTACTGTAATTAGAAATGGGTTTAACACTCTTCCTCTTGATGTTTCGCAGTATCAAAGCGGCTTATATTATGTTGTCGTTCGCTCTGCCAATGGAAAAATAACGGACAACAAACAGTTGGTTATTCAATAAAAAATATTACAATTCACAATAAGAGGATGTCTCAAAAGGACAGCCTTCATTTTGGATAGACCTTCTATCGTTCTATGGTTCTGGAGGTGTAGTGTGGCTACTGATTCAAACTCCTTCCCATAAGTCATTTCACAGCTACCCCATAGATAGTTTAACAACATTCAGAACTTCCATCACAACCACAATCAGGTGCAGTTCCTTTAATATATCCAAGTATAATGCCCCCAGCACAGCCAACGCCAGTTGTAACCTTAATGGCATTTTCGGGACAGTTTCTTTGGCATGCACCACACTCCATACAAAAATCTTTATTAATAATTTGAGATTTCTTATTTGTTATTTTAAAAACATTATGCGGACAAACAAAAACACACATTAAGCAACCTGTGCATTTGTTGACATTAAGTTCAAGTGTGCTTACGTTTTTTAAATATGTTAATCCCATAATTTTATATAAATCTTGTAACAGTCCAAATAACAAATCCTACAACAAATAAAATAATTTGAACTGGAATAGCAATTTCCATTTCCTTTTTAACTCCCGAAAGCGATGTAAATGTTGATGCGCCTGTAAAATTCATTGCAGTAAATGATGCAATAGCTATATTTAAAAAGAAAAATGAAATTATTTCCAAAACACTAATATTAATAACATTAAGCACTAATAATATTACTGAAAATATTAAGGCTAAAATAATCCCTTTAAATGAAAAGTTTTTAGTTGGTATAAAAGGCAATAAAACAGGAGTTATTATTGTTCCTATTATATACGAAGCCGTTAAACTAATGAATGGGACATAAAAATAATTCCAAGCGTTATCTACATTAAAAGTTGCATTTTTAAAACAACTTAATATAAAAACAATAGCTAAAAGGAAAATGAAATAGTTTAAATGGCCAATAAATTCAATAGGAGTTAATATTAATCTGTCTTTAAAACTAAAAAAAACAGTTCTCATTTTTTTATCGGCTCTGTAACTATTACTTAAAAAAGCTTTTAAATCGGTTGCTCTTACAGGTCCGTATTTAACATTAAAACCTGTAGCGTTTTTTACTTCGTGGGCCGAAACACCAACAGCTCCGAGTTGTGGAACAATTATTCTTTTATGTTCAACAATTTTATCAATTAAAAACTCCTGTATTTTTGAAATAAGTTCTTTAGTGCCAAAAGTGCCTTTACCAGCGGCACACCAAACATTTATTCCTTTAGTATCTAACACTAAAATCCATGCATTAATACCAATTAAATTTTTTCGTAAGTGGTCGAAACTTAGTTTATAGTTTGCAGTAACTAAAACATCAGAATTTTTATCAGGAGTGCCAACTGCATATAAACCAGGTTTAACTTTATAATTATTTCTAAATATTGAACATCTAACTTTTACATTTCCAAGCAAATCTAAAAAATTTAGATTTGTTGTAACAATAGGAATATTATTATTAGTATGTCCAATAATATAAGACATTATTAATATGTGAATATTAAATAAAATCCCGAAATAATCATAATAACTCCTGCAACATATCCAATAATTTTACCAGCATTTTTTAATTTGTTAGATGCTTTACCAACCCCAAATTGAATTCCTGCAATTGCAATAGTAAACGGTAAGCTATAACCAAAAGCAAAAGCCGTTAAAATTATTATTCCACTTAAAACGCTTGCTTTTAAGAATGAAACACCTAAAACAATTGGCAAAATAGGATTACAACAAAGATTACACAAAATAGACAATCCTCCAGTAATAATACCTAAAATTAACCCCGGAATAAAACCTTTTCCCGAACTTTTAAATTTTAATTTAGGTAAATTAAATGGAACAATTCCTAAAGATAATAGTCCAAAAATAATTAAAATAATTGCAACAATAATTTTCCAAAATGAACCAACAACTATTGCAACAGATGAACCAACATAGCCAATTATAGCACCAATAATTGCTAAAGAAATAACACTTCCAATAAAAAATGCCAGACTAAAATAAATCTGGCTTTTTTTATCAGAATTTATGGCGTGTCCTGCTGAATAGCCTGTAATTGAGCCAATTATAGCATAATTACAACACGACGTAAATGTGCTTATTATTCCCAATAAAAATAAAGCAATTATCATTGATAATGATACTGCATCAGAATTTAAAGCAGAATTTAGCCAATCGTTCATTTTTTATTTTTAGGAAAATCCGGCTGGAGTGTAATTGTACTATCTTTTTTGTTTTTACCTGCACAACATGCTGGAACTGAAGCAACATCAACTTTTGCATCTTTTCCTGCACAACATGCAGAAACGCTATCTTTTGCACAAGCTCCGTCTCCTTTGCATGCTATAGGGCAAAACATTTTGTACGAAATTAATAATCCTGCAAAAAGAATTACTACAACAAAAATTATTGTAGTCCACATACGTTTATTAAAGCTTTTTGGTGTACAGCACGAACTGTTTTCGTTTGTTCCACAGCCACAATTGCTTTCATTTTTATTTTCTTCCATAATTTTAAAATTTATTTACAACATTTATTTAATTTATTTTCTTTTAATATTTCGTCAATAACATTATGCAGCTTGTTAAAATGTTTTTTTATGCTTTTATTATTTAAACAGTAACACATTTTTACTCCGTCAATTTCTCCTTGAATTAAACCAGCTTTTTTAAGTTCCTGCAAGTGTTGAGAAACTGTTGTTCGGCTTAATGGTATTTCTTTTGATATATCACCCGATATACAAGTATTGCAATTTGAAAGATGCTGCAAAATAGCTATTCGGGCTGGATGCGACAACACCTTGCAAATGCTTGCTATTTCTTGTAAATCGGAACTAAAAGCGTTTTTCTTTGAATAAGTCATTTAAATAATTATGTTGCAAACATACGACATATTTTAATATATTGTACTTTTTGTATAAATTTTAATAAAAATTAACTTAATGGTTATTTCTTTAAATAAAAAAGGTTCAAGTAAACTATTGAACCTTATCTTATTAATAAAACTTATGCTTTTTTATAAATTAAGAAAGCAGTATTTATTAAATAACCTTTTATACAATTTTATAAACACAAATGATATTACTTTAATTTTGTACTTTAGCAAAATTAAATTGAGAATGTTATAAACTATGGCAACCCTTTTTCAAAAATCAGTCGAAAAGAAATATTTGAATGAAATAAGCAAAGATTTATTAAAAGAAAAATTTGCAAAATTTCAAAATCACTTTGCTAAACCCGATATTCAACAAAATATACGTGGTTTAAAAGAAGAAGAGTACCAGGAAGGTTTTGTTCGTGATTTATTTGTTGAAGTTCTTGGTTATACTCTCAATCCACAACCTAATTTTAATTTTGTTTTAGAAAAGAAAAATGTAAACGATTCAAAAAAAGCGGATGGTGCTATTCACTTTAACGAAAAAGTGATTGCTGTAATAGAATTAAAAGGAACAGATACTACCAATTTAAAATCAGTAGAAGTTCAGGCATTCGGATATAAAAACAATCAACCGGATTGTAAATATATTATTACTTCAAATTTTGAGAAACTTCGTTTTTACATTAACAATGCAGTAGATCACGAAGAGTTCAATTTATTTAATCTTACAATAGAACGGTTCGCATTACTCTGGCTTTGCCTGGCAAAAGAAAATATTTTAGCCGATTTACCTTTAAAAATAAAAAATGCTTCGGTATTAAAAGAAGAAAATGTAACAAAGGAACTGTATAAAGATTATTCTTCTTTTAAGCATGATTTATTCAGAAACATTGTAGAACTTAATCCAGGCTTTGATAAACTACTTCTCTTTAAAAAATCTCAAAAGCTTTTAGATCGTTTTCTGTTTATATTCTTTGCCGAAGATAAAAGTTTATTACCACCTAATTCAATTTCAGAAATTGTTAAGCAATGGGAAGAATTAAAAGACATGGATGAATATACTGCTCTTTACAATCGCTTTAAAAAATACTTTGGTTATTTAAACACCGGTCATAAAGGGAAAAAATATGAAATATTTGCTTATAACGGTGGACTTTTCACTCCTGATGAAATATTGGATAACATTATAATTGATGATGAAATATTAAGAAAACATATTGTACAATTAAGTAATTACGATTTTGAATCGGAAGTTGATGTAAATATTCTGGGACATATTTTTGAACATTCCTTAAATGAGTTAGACGAAATTCAATCGGAGCTTGAAGGAAAAACAATAGATAAGAATAAAACAAAACGCAAGAAGGATGGAGTTTTTTATACTCCAAAATATATAACAAAATACATTGTAGAAAATACCGTTGGAAAACTTTGTGAAGAAAAAAAAATTGAGCTTGAGATTTCTGATTCAGTTTATGAAAATGCAAAGAAAAGAAGTCGTAAACGTATTGAAAACATAGATAAATACAGGAAATGGCTGTTAAGTCTTACTATTTGCGATCCGGCTTGTGGTTCAGGTGCATTTTTAAATATGGCATTAGATTTTCTTATTTCAGAACATCGTTATTTAGACGAATTAACTGCTTCTTATCATAATGTACCCATTGTTTTTACAGATGTAGAAAACCATATTCTTGAAAAAAACTTATTTGGTGTTGATTTAAATGATGAAAGTGTAGAAATTGCTCGCTTATCTCTTTGGCTACGAACTGCACAATCAGGACGAAAACTCACAACATTAAGCAATAATATTAAATGCGGTAATTCTTTAATTGATGATTCAACTGTTGCCGAAGAAAAAGCATTTAACTGGCAAAATGAATTTCCCGAAGTTTTTCATAAAAAAGAAAAAAAAGCGTTTCATATTACTACGGCTACACATGATAGCCGAACATCACAACGCATGATAGATTATAAGGTACGAGAAAAACGAGATAATGGATTGAGTCCCAATGCTCAATCTGTTTGGCTGGAACTTGAAGATGAGGTATTGATAACTAAAACAGTTGCAGAAATTATAAAAGAGGATAAGCTAAATGTTATATCATATAACATTTGTGGCGACCATATACATCTGTTACTTGTTTGCGAAGAAGAAGAAGTAAGTAAAATCGTAGGCAAGATAAAAGGAAAAACATCAAGAGCCTACCATTTTAACAAGGGGATTAATCCCCTTGTCCAATCCGAAGGAGAAAAATCTATTTCTTTGTGGACACAAAAATTTGGGTGTAACGAAATAAAAGACGAAACGCAACTTTGGAATACTATTGAATACATTCGAACTAACCGCCAAAAGCACGAGCTTTCAATTGGCACAGATAATGTTGACAAAGGAAAAAATACTCTTACCAAAATAATTGAAAGTTTTTGTTGCGATTATGAACATGCTTTTCGTACTGAGTATGCTGGTGGATTTGATGTTGTTATTGGAAATCCACCTTATGTATTTGGTGGAAATGTTGGTATTTCAAATGATGAAAAGAATTATTTTAAAATTAAGTACGAAACTGGTAATGGTAAAGTAAATTTATTCACACTTTTTATTGAAAAATCATACAATATTCTAAAAGATAATGGTGAATTTTCATTTATTATTCCTAACACTTTTCTTAGAGTTACATCCTATCATGATTCAAGAAAATATTTTATCGAAAAATTTAACTTTAGAGAATTGGCAGATTTAGGTTCAGATGTATTTAATGGTGCTGTTACAACTGCTATTATATTAGTAGCAAGCAAAAATAAACCAGATTTTAAATCAAAAGTTCGGATTATTAAAGATTTTTCTGGAGAATATACTGAATTAGCGATGTCTGATATTATTAAGAATGATTATCTTATTACTTCTAATTCATCATCTGATAAATCGGCTGTAATTCAAAAAGTAATTTCAAATTCAGTTTCTCTTGGTAATGAATGTAAAGAAATGATTTTTGGAGTAGTAATAACAAAGAATAAAGATGAAGTGGTTTCAGAATTTCACAATGAAGATTACAAACCATTTTTAGAAGGTAAAGACATTTCTTCTTATTATATAAAGCCTATTCATCAGTACTTAAATTATAATCCTAAATTATTGCATAGAGCTAGATCAAAAGAAGTATTTGAAGTTGCCGAAAAATTACTTGTTCAAAGAATTACTGGAGGTAAAACACCTCTAAAAGTTGCTTATGATAATAATGGTTATTATAATAAAGAGTCAATTAATAATATTATTTTAAAAAGCAATTCTGATTTTAAAACAAAGTATATTTTAACTATTTTAAATTCAACATTAATAAACTGGTTTTATAATAATCAATTCACAAACGAATCCACTCTAACTGTTAATATTTCAAAGGAATATTTGTCGAAAATACCAATTAAGCTTCCAAAATCACAACTTCCTTTCGTTCAAAAAGCTGATCAGATGCTTTCATTGAATAATGAACTACATAGTAAAGTTGAGAAAGTTGTTAGACGATTAAACTCAAATATTGTAACCGTTGCTACAACAAATAAAATATCGAATTTCTATGAGCACGATTTTAAAACATTTTTATCAGAATTGAAAAAACAAAAAATCGAACTCAACCTGAAACAGCAAGATGAATGGGAAGAATATTTTGATAGTTATAAAAAAGAGATTCTGGAGATAAAAAAACAAATAAACATTACTTATAAAGAAATAGATCAAATGGTTTATGAGCTTTATGGGTTAAGTGAAGAGAAAATAAAAATAGTTGAAACTACTTAATGTTTATATAATTTCATATTAATTATCTTGAACGACAATTATTTATATTTTTTTGAAAGAAATACTGATGCGGTTTCAATAAATCGAGGCTTTTATTACCAGTATCTTAAAACATTAAAAATATGGTTAGACTGTTTTAATGAAAAAAAAGATATAACAATTATATGTGAAAATGAAGAGGATATAAAATTAGATTTAATAAGTAGTTTAGTTTTTAAACAAATAAAATGTTATAAAAGTTCATTTTCCTTATCATCAATAGAAGTAAAAAAATCTATTGTTAATTTTTTCTGTCTTTTTAGAAAACATGAAAAGTTAGGTCTTGAATTTATTTTTGAAACAAATAGTACAATAAAAGATAATGAACTATTACTTTTAAAGTGGTACAAGAATCAGCTCTCATTATCTGATGAGATATTAAAAGAAATAAAGAAGAATGTTGAAAATATATTAATTAAACATGCTGAAAGTATTCTAGAATCTGATATTGCATTAGATAAGAATAAAATTACAAAATTGGAGAAAATATCTTATCCGAAAAATATTATTAAAGAAGGAAAAAGGTTAAAAGATATTAAAGAGATTGAAAATCACATTGAAGTTTTAACCCAGAAATTTGTTAACGAAAAAATCGAAGTTCAAAGTAAAGCAGAAGATTTTATAAGAACAATTCGATGGAAATTTGATGGGAAAAGTCCTGAACAGGCAGTGGTAACAATTGAAGATGAATGTAAGGAGATAATAAAAAAGATTGATGATCTAAAGCATATTCCTAAAATAATTTTTGACAGATTACTTTCAGAAGTTATTCGCAAATCACAAAGTGCAGAGATTAATGACAGAAAATTAAATATTGAAATATTTACAAAAATTATAAATGAGTCTGATTCAGAGATAAAAGAAAAGATAGATAATAAAATAACTAATGATATAAAAGACGATATTGATAAATTAAAAATAGAACTTAAGAACTTAACATTAAAAGTAGAAGAGTCAAATAAATATGATAATAAATCTAAAATCCCGATAAAAAACATACTTGAGAAATTTGATCTTGCCTCTCATATTTTAGCAGAATATAATAATGAATTTATTGGCGTACAGGATTCTCATATTATTCGAAATGAAACTCAACAATTAGCAAATTGGATAGAAATACCTATTGATTCAAAGAAATTACCAATTGCATTGTTAGTTGGTAATGCGGGTATGGGGAAATCAGTTATATTGAAAGATTTATTGAAAGAATTACAAAATCAAAATATACCTGTTTTAGGATTAAAAACCGACAGAATTCATGCTAAATCTATTGTTGAACTTCAAAACAAGGTTAATATTGAAGACTCATTTGAAAAAATAATATACTCTTTAAGATATCATTATGATAAAGTTGTTATACTAATAGATCAATTGGATGCTTTATCTCAGTCCTTATCTGCCAATAGAGAATATCTTGACACTTTTAACCATTTTATAAGAACTTTATCTAAAATTAATGGAGTAAGAATCATAATTTCTTTAAGAACTTATGATTTGAACTATGATGTCGATTTGCAGTTGTACAAAAAAGAAAAAATTATAAACATTAAATTACTAGAAATAGATCAAGTTAAATTAATTCTTCAAAAATTAGGTGTTAATGAGTCTAATGTTACACAAGAATTATATGAATTATTAAGAGTCCCTCTTAATCTAAATGTATTTAGTAGCGTTTACAAACCTTACTTAAATATAGGTTCAATTAAAACCTTACATCATTTATATAACGAATTTTGGAACCAAAAGATTATAAATAATCAAGGGGATAATTTAAAATTAAAAAATGTAATTTATACAATTGCTGATAACATTGATTTATATCCGAAATCAAATAATTTAAATGAAGAATTTAATAATGAAATTCAATATTTAAAAAGTAACAATATTATAATCGGCAAAGAACCTGAAATTCAGTTTTTTCATCAAACATTTTTTGATTATGTGTTTGCGAAACAGTTTATTGATACTAAAAAATCTATTTTAGATTTCATTAAAGATAAGGAGCAAGGTTTATTTATTCGCTCAAGATTAAAGATGATAATAAGCTTTTTAAAAGACACTAATATTGATGAATATATTAGGGTTCTTGATAAAATTATTATTTCTAAAAAATATCGTTTTCATTTAAAACTTTTATTGCTTAACAGCCTAGGTTTTGAGAATAAAATTGATGAGAAAGAAAAGGCATTTGTAAAATCAAAAATTCTAACTCATAAAAAATATCGAATAGTTTTTATTGAATCTGTTTTCAGTACAGAATGGTTTACATTTTTGGCCAACGAAAAACAAATTGAGAAATTATTAATTGTTAATGAAAATATTTATGATAAAATTTTAAAATCAAAAGTTTTAAATAAGAATAAAATAAGACGGACTATTTCACCTCTAACAAATTACATCTCATTAGAAAATAGAATTGAAATTCTGCACAACCTTTGTTTTAAATTATTTATAAATCAATTTTCTCGTGAAAGAATATTTGCTCTTGAACTAATTGAAAAGTTACCAGAATTTAACAATAAACAAAGATTCGTAAACCGATTACTGTATTTTCTAAAAATATGGGATAGTCCATTAGCTTTTAAATTATTTGAAAAATATACATTATTTGACAAAAATGACAGATTTGGGTATTGTAAAATAATAGAAGATGTAGCACATTATGATTTTGATTGGGCTATAGATAAATTTCAATCTATATTGAACATTGAACCAACAATGAACGAAGCAAATGTAGACTATCAAGAAACTCATTTATTAGAAGAATTAATTAAGTTAAACAAAGAAAAATCTTTTATATTATGCTTAAATTCTGTAAAATCAATTATTAAACAATCTTCTTCTATTTTAGATAGCAATTCAATATATGTAGATTCTACTTATTGGTATTATAATTATAATAACGAATTTGAAACAAATGGTTTTGATAAAATATTAAAATTATTAATAGATCTAACTATTTCGCTTTCTGGTAAACAGAGTCCCATATACAAAAATTTTGTAGCTGAAAATATAACTAACAATTCACAAACTATACTTTGTGTCTTAATTCATGGGTTTCTTGCTAATCCGACCAAACAATTAGATCAAATATTAAAATTTATTACAATATTTTACAAAAAAGGTGAATTTAACATAGATAGCGGTAAAGTTCATTACTTTATGCGAAAATTATTAAACAAAGTATATCCTTTATTTTCACAACAACAGAAAGATACAATTAATATTATTTTACATACAATTAAAGCAGAATGGGAGACAGAAGTATTCACTGATAACGCATTGGAAAAAAGAGTTTATCGCAAATTATTTGGACTTACAAAATATCAATACATAAGATCAATTCCAATAGACGAAATCAATAATCAACCCGATTTAAAAAAAGTATTTCAAGAACTAGAAAGAAAATATTTTTCTAAAAATATTGAAGATAATGAACCAAATAGAATTTATTCTAGAGCTGTTCCTGCCCCACTAAATAGTGTAGTTTACAAAAAAATGAAAAATGAAGAATGGGAAAATACTTTTATAAAATTTAATGATAAAACTTTTTTAGAAAATGGATTGCTAAGAGGTTCGCTAATGGAGCATAAAAGAGCATTTCAAAAAGAGGTTGCTGAAAGACCCGAATATTTTTACCCATTCATAAAAAAACTTATTAATGAAAATAGAATTTCCTTTGATTATATAATATATGGGTTTGACGGGCTTAAAGATGCTAATTTTGATTCAGAAAAATTAAAACAACTCTACAAAGATATAATTAAAAGCCCTTTAGATAGAGAAAATACACTTTTTACTGTATGGGCTTCAGACTATTTAATTAAGAATAACAAAATAGATAATGATATAGCAAATTATTTATGCAATTTAGCATTAAAGCATCATGACCCAGAAAAGGATCTTGATCCTCGTTCTCAAAGCTTAAACTCTGTAAGGGGAGCCGCTTGTTGTAGAATTATTGACATGTATTGTCAAGAATTTTCTGATTTAATTATTACTACCCTAAATAAAGTCTTAGACAAAGAAATTAATATCGGAGTTAGAATTGGTATTGCAATAAATTTATGTTTGATATTTAAATATGACAAAGAAAATACATTATCCCTTTTTTTAAAACTTGTAAATACTAAAGAAATAGAAATATTAAAATATTCTGTAAATACTGCAAGGTTTCTGTCAACGGAGTATTTTAAAGAATTAATTCCATTTTTCAAAAATGTTATTGAAATTGGGGATAAGAATTTGTTAGAAGATATTGTTAGAATATTAACTATTTCTTGGCTAAATGGAAATGAAGAAAGTTTTAATATTCTAAAATCTATTTATATAGAAAACTCCAATGCGAAAGCAGAAATAATAAATGTAGCAATACGAAATATATTTAATGAAAAAAAAGAAATTAAACAGAAATGCTATAAACTATTCGAGCTATTTCTAAAAGAGCCTTCTAAGGATATTGTTGCTGCTTATTCTTTTGGATTTCATCAATTATTACCAGAAAAATTTCAAGATATTTATTTTTTGTTAAAGAAATTTTCTAAATCAAAAATTGCAAAGAATACTCGACATGAGTTTTATAGTTACTTATTAAAATGTTTAAAAAGTAAACCAACAGAATGTTTAATATTGGTTTCAGCATTAATTAAACATGAAAAATATAATCCTATTCAAGTTGGTCATTTTGATGATGAACCTGTAAATCTTGTTATAGGTATATATAATGAATTACGAAATTCATTACCAGAAAATAAAGCAAAATTAAGAAAGTGCTTAAATATATTTGATGAAATGTTGCAACTATACCATCTTAGAAATGAGGCAAATAAAGTCATGAACGAGGTTGACTCATGAAATTTTAAAATACATTAATTGTTTCCCCTATCCCAAACCTCCCATTCCCTTTTGCTTTTCCATTTGTTACTTCAATTATCACATCAACTTCGTTTACAGTTTAGTTTTTGTAAGAATTTTGTCAGTTTTCAGTAAGTTTAAAGAAATTGGATTTGAATTAATTGTAGAACAGTTAAATCTTATAAATTTCATATTATAATTGACCAAATTAACAAATTCTGTATTTTAAATTTTTACGCTTTTTTCTTAAATGCGTGAATTGTTCCAATAATCATAAACGCTAACATTACAACTCCAAAAAATATCCAACCAGGAACAACTTCGTTAAACGAAATTCCACTTGGAGATGCAATCATTACACCATCCCATAATATCATTATTCCTGTTAACGAAAGTCCAATAATTGAAAAGACCTTCATAGTTGTTGTTTTAATTTTAACAAGCGATAAAATATATAAAACAACGCACATCAGAAAAAAGCCCATTGTAACAAAACCAGCTTCAACTGTTAGGTCATCGTCTTTGCTGTAATCATAAGAATTGTAGCCCGAGCCATAAGGGTCGGAACTGTTATACATACTATCGTACGAACTGTAACGTGCATGCGATACTTCTTCGGCATAATAAAAATCGGCTACAAAAAAGCCAATTGTAAGCGTAATTGCTATTAAATAAAATACTCTCATCATAATAGTTTAATTTAAATTGTTTATAAATTAAGTACAAAAATATTAAAGTTTTTAATAAAATGACAAAATATTAAAAAAAATCAGCTTTTATTTTAAAAACTTCCTATAAGTGAAACATTCAAAATAATTTCCCCCAAATCTAAGGATAAATCCGGTAATTTAGCTCAGGTATTTGCGGATGATAAACAATTCTTTTTTCA